>JBOFDD010000001.1:0-26798 GCA_051646645.1 Bacteroidales bacterium
GTGCTGATGATTTTATGAACATTCACTCCGTTGTTGAAACTGCTAAGAAAAACGGAAATTCTAAATACAATGCCATACTTGCTATTCTTCAATAGTAAGCACTTCTTTATGCCCTTCTTTTATACCTGAGTAGTTACCATTTTTCATTTCAACGTTACTAATATCAATTGTCGTTTTAGACTCTCCTTTTCGCGAAACAAGATCTACCGGTTTATTATCAACCAAAAGTCTGGCATTTGTTTTTCCTGAGAAGGTACAAGGGATTTCCAATATTCCGTTTTCCGGTTTTTCATAGACAAGCAGATAGATTGTATCATCGTCTTTACGTGTGACACGTCCCCACTTCAGTTCCACATCGAACGGATTGGCTCTTGTTTCGTAAATTGCTTCGCCATTAGCATTTACCCACTCTCCTATTTCGCGGAACAAGCGGATGCTCTCGGCCGGAATGCTTCCGTCCGGTTCAGGTCCGATATTTAAAAGGAAGTTGCCTCCACGGCTTACAGCATCGATTAATTCGCGTATAAGTTGTTCGGATGTTTTCCACTTATTGTTTAGTGCTGAGTACCCCCAGGTTCCGTTCAGTGTCTGGCAAGCTTCCCAGTCACCGTCAATACCAGTAGGCGGGATATGGTGTTCGGCCGTTGAGTAGTCGCCCTTCCAGGTTGGTGTGACACGAATACCACCTTCGCTCAGGTGGTTTGCTGAGTGGTAAAGGCGGTTATTTTGTATTGCGTCCGGATTATGATCAAACAGATTTTTCATCAGACGGGTTGCACCCCATGCCTGATCGCCCTGAAACCTGGGCTGGCTGAAATCCCACCATACTAAGTCAACTTTGTAATTGGAATTCAACTCGTCAAAAATATTGTATAGATATTCCTTATACTTTTCGTGATTACCGAATTGTCTCTGTCCGTTCTTCTGAGCTTCGTAGTTCCCTTTCGGGTAAGAGATCCCTGATCCTGTCGGATCATAGTCCGGATGATTCCAGTCAATAATCGAAAAGTAGTAACCTGCTTTTATATCGTGTTTGTCACAAGCTTTAGCATATTCATCGATGACATCGATTCCCTTCATTTTCTTTACATTGAAATCGGAATGTTTGGTGTCAAACATATTGAAGCCCTCGTGGTGACGACTGGTAAGAACAACATATTTACAACCAGACTCTTTGGCCAGTTTGACCCATTCTTCAGCTTTTCCGGATTCAGGTTTGAATTTTGGTAGTGCTGCCGAAACGTAAGAAGCGCTGTCGAGTCCAGACTGCATCTGTATCCATTCAACGCATCCTTCATAATTCTTGTTATTAACAACTCCTCCCAGACCGGAGTAAAGTCCATAGTGAATAAACATGCCGAACTTCCCGTCGCGCCACCATTGCATACGTTTGTTGCGGGCTTCACGTGTTTCGAAAGGTGCCCCTTCATTCATAGGGCGCTCATCTTTTTCGTCATTATTCAGCTTGAATAGATTAGAGAAGATGTTATAGGTTTCGCCATATGTTCCTCCCTGTAGGATACCTCCCATAGCAAGTCGTTTGGCTGCGTCATTCAGATCTGACTGAAGTTTGAGTGCTTCGATGTATTCACTGCGGTTTGCAGCACAAAAGCCTGTTATTGCTTCTTTCAGTTCCTGATCTTTTTCGTATTTCTTTTGGATTTTCGCTAACCGTTTTATGGCTTTAGGTAGTTCCGACGGATTATTAACCCGATTAAGTTCCTGTATGGCAGACGAGTAAACTTGCTTTAGTTTTTCGATTCCTTTCTCGGGATTGTTTGCACAATTGGCATTTAGTTGTACTAATGTTAATGCTGTAATCAACAATTTGGTTTTAATTCTCATGCAGAATAGATTTGTTATTAGTTTTCTGGTGTATGTGAGCAAATATAACAGAAACAGTTTGAATCATATATATATTGTTGATAACTTTAAGATATTACCTGATCTTGTTTTCTTTCGCATGGCTGTTCGGTCAGGTTCTTTTTGTAAATGGAGGTGGAATTCAGACACTGGAATAAAAAAAAGGAGTTAAGATCAAATCTTAACTCCTTTTTTTGTGATCCGCCTGGGGCTCGAACCCAGGACCCCAACATTAAAAGTGTTGTGCTCTACCAGCTGAGCTAGCGAATCAGCGACATGCATTATTTCTCAAATGCTCTGCAAAGATAGGCGTTTGGTTTGAAAACGCCAAATATATCAGTCTAAAAGAGTCATATATTATACTATTTTTGCTTTTCTGCCTCTTTTTGTCCGTTTCTTATGGGTTTTTTATCAATATTGAGTATGTATCTTTCGTAATAGAAGATGATCAGTGTTGTTAGCGGCAACGCGATAATCATACCCACGATACCCATTAAACTACCCCATATGGATAATGATAAAAGAATGATAGCCGGATTCAGACCAGTGATTTTACCCATAATCTTTGGAGTAAGAAAGCCATCCTGAATAACCTGAACTATACCAAAAACAGCAATGGATGCTGCGAATAATCCCCAGAAGCTACTACCTGTTTCAGCTGACTTAATGATGCAAAGCATTGCTGTAGGTATAATACCCAGGGTCTGAAGGTAAGGAACCATATTCAGAAGCCCGATAAAGAGTCCGAGTAAAGTGGCTAGCGGTAGTCCGATGATATTAAATCCGATTGCGAACAAAATACCCACAAAGAAGGCTACTGTTGCCTGTCCGCGGAAATAGCTGTTCATGGAGTATTCCAGATTATCCATCAGATTGGAAACATCTGTACGATAGCGTTCCGGAAGTATGTTGATAAATCCTTTTGATATTTTATCGTAGTCAAGCAGAATGAAGAATACATATAGTAATGTAATCGACGATGCAAACAGACCAAAAAGCCAGTTTACTGAGCTTGAGAAGATGGATACAACACGCGGAAACAGTTCCTGAATCAGTTTTTGCCAGTCATCTTTGTTGAGGAACTTTATCCATTCGCTGATATTGATCTTCTCAGAAATAAAATCCTGAAGATCAGTAGGAATGAATGGTATATATCCGGAAGCTCCCTGGTAATGATGCAGCAGATCTGTCATTTTTGTAATCTCATTCGATATGGGAGGAATAAGTGCCGCTATACTTCCGGCAATAACTGCAATGACAAGCAACAGTGCTATAAATATAGAGGCAACCCGGTTTTTAACCCGAAGTTTATACTGTATGAATTCTACGAAAGGGTTTAGCATATAGGCTATTAACCATCCGACAAAGAAGGTTATCAACACGGAACTTAACCGGTTTATCAGCCATAATATTCCGATGATAATGACAATCGCAATAATAATTCGTATTACGCGATCAAAAGTGTAAGGTTTTCTTTCGAAAGAATCCATAGGGATTTTGGTTTTAGGTTATTTTTCTCCCTGAGCCTCGTTGTAGCAAGTACGGCAAAGTGGTTCGTACTCGCTTTTTTCACCCAGAAGAACTTGTTTATTATTACTCACCAGACGATGTGAATAGCTTGCCAGGTTTCCGCAACGTGTGCAGATGGCATGTACTTTTGTTACGTCGTCAGCAATGGCACAAAGTGCAGGCATTGGTCCGAAGGGCACTCCTTTAAAGTCCATATCAAGTCCTGCAACAATTACTCTAACACCGTTATTGGCTAATTGGTTGCAAATATCCACTAATCCATGATCAAAAAACTGAGCTTCATCAATTCCGACTACTTCTACATTGGCAGAAAGAAGCAATATGCTGCTTGAGTTATCTACCGGAGATGAAGGAATTGAGTTCTTGTCGTGTGATACAACTTCATCGTTCGAGTAGCGTGTATCAACTGTCGGCTTGAAAATTTCTACGGACTGACGTGCAATCTTGGCACGTTTCATTCTGCGGATTAATTCTTCGGTTTTCCCCGAAAACATAGATCCGCATATTACTTCAATACGACCGCGTGAATGACGCTCGTGCATTTTCGTTTCGTTGTAAATCATTGGAAAATATGGATGTTAGAATGTTTTTTTATACCTTTTTTTATTAGATTTGCGAATGCAAACATATCTAAAAATCTGATGAAAACAAAGATACTGCTATTATTTACACTCTTCAATTTAATCTTTCCAAAAAGTTATGCACAAACTGAAGTTTCTGATTTTTTTCGGGGAGATGATTTTTTATATACCGATGTCTCTGCTTCGGTTATAGATGTGCAAAGCGGGACGTCTGTGTATGCTTACAATTCGCAGAAAAGAATGATACCGGCTTCGATTTTAAAGCTTCTGACAACTGCTTCGGCTCTTAGTACCTATGGTAGTGATTATTGCTTTGAAACCCCTCTTCGTTATACCGGTAAAATTGAAAATAATGTTCTTTACGGTGATCTTATCCTGGAGGGGAAAGGTGATCCCACCCTGGATTCCCGCTATTTTAAAAGAGAGGATTCATTTGCCGGATATGTAGTTCGGTTGCTTAAAGAGAATGGAATCGGTCGTATTGAGGGAAATGTAGTTTTGAATAATTCGGTGTACGGGACTGAGGTTTCTGCTCCTAAATGGATATGGGAGGACATGGGGAATTATTATGCTTCGGGTATCTGGGGACTGAATTATAAAGATAATCTGTTTGAACTTACATTCAGAACAGGAGCACCCGGCACGACTCCGGAAATAGTATCTGTTGTTCCCGAAGTGCAGGGAATGACCTTGTCACTTGGTCTTAAATCGGCAGCAAACACAAAAGACAGCGCATATATTTACGGAGCACCTTTTCAAAAGGAACGTTTTGTATACGGATCTGTGCCGGCAAACAGGAGTAGTTTTACAATCAAAGGGGATATGTATGATCCGAATGTTGTTTTACTCGCAGAGATGAGAAGTGCGTTTGCTCGGGCTGGTCTGAAAGCCGGTGGTGACTGGCAGGCGGAATATACCCGAAAGGCCGAAGGAACATTGCTGGGTAAACCTTATTGTTCTCCTGAATTAAAAGAGATCGTGAAAGTTGTGAATTTCAACAGTAATAATCTCTTTGCGGATGCTCTGCTGCGACTGATTGCACAGAAAGGTAATCCGGCGTTTAGTTTGTTTGAGGACGGTGTCGTACGTGAATATGCAATCTGGGATAAGAAAGGGCTGGCTAAGGGAGGCATGCGGATTTTTGACGGTAGCGGTCTGTCGCCGGCAAACAGGGTGACGACAGATTATATGTCACGCATGCTTGCATTATGTATGAAGGATAAACAAATATCGGATGCTTTTTATTATTCGCTACCACTGGCAGGCCGCGAGGGAACTGTAAAGTCGCTGTTTGCAGACGGAACGATGGGGAGTCGTCTGCGTCTGAAAAGCGGATCTATGGGTGGAGTACTCAGTTATGCGGGATATCTGGATAAAGGAGGTAAGCGTTATGCAATCGTTATTATCGTAAATAATTTCGATGCTTCGCATCGGGTTGTAAGAGCAAGAATCGAAAAGTGGTTAAAAGTATTGGATTCCACGCTGTAGAATATGAGGTCATCTCGACTTTTGGGCGTTAATTAATTTTACTCCGTTTCCAAAAGTCGAGACGACCTCTATAAAAAGAGCCGTATCGAAAAAATCTGATACGGCTCTTTTTTATGGTGTTTTATTGAGGATATGTGCGGTTTGCTTCGGTCATGTTACAAAGAACTTCATCGTAGAATTTCTTTGCTTCATACTTAGCCATAGGCAGGTTGTTCATCAGGTAGTTTCCACAGTCTTTTGCAGTTGCACCCGGAATTTCACCTTCAAAGTCTTTGATAAAGCAGAATGTCTCTCTGATTAACTCTTCGATATCTTTGGACTTAAGGTCTCCTTTCAGAATAAGATAGTTCCCTGTCTGACATCCCATGGGTCCCCAGTAAATAACCGAGTCTTTCCACTGAGTGTGATTGCGCAAAAATGTTGCAGCCAGATGTTCGATTGTATGAAGTTCGGGCTGACCAAGAACGGGTTCCTGATTAGGTGTCTTCATGCGGATATCGAAAGTTGTGATTGTTTCGTTTCCGATCTGATCTTTACGCGAAACAAATATACCACGACTCATGCGCAGATGGTCGATGGTGAAACTTGCTATTTTTTCCATATCTTTTGTTGACGAGTTACAGATTTGACAATAAATTCTGAAGCAGAGCAAACGTTTTTTGCGGAGCTTCGTCCCAGAAGTTCAGGTATTGCTCCTCGTGATTGTCTACCCATGGAGTATCGCTGATAATACGGAAGCTAATATAAGGTACACCGTGCATGAAGCAAGTATGCGCGATGCTGTTAGATTCCATATCGACAGCCAGTCCGGCAGGATGTTTGGCTTTAATCTTAAATAACTCTTCGCGGTTGGTAATGAACTGATCTCCTGTACAGATTAGTCCGAAACGAACATTATCCATATCCGCAGACGCTGCTTTCAGGCTTTCGATCAGCTTACTGTCTCCCGAAATGAATTCCGGATAGCCCAGTTCTGCCTGATGATCATTCACTTCTCCGCAATAGAAATCGTGATAGCACGAAGTGTCACCTACAATTATGTCTGCAACACGAACCGACTGGTCAATACCACCGGCTACACCTGTATTAATAACACAGTCAGGTGAGAAGTGAGAGATCATTTCAAGGGTAGCTATTGTAGAGTTTACTTTTCCGATACCACTTTTAAGCAATACAATTTCTTTATCGCCAATTGTGCCTTCACAAAAATCGAAGGTAAGAATCTTTTGTTCTTTCGGGTTTACTAAAAGGTTTTTAACCAGCTCATACTCTTTGCTCATCGCAACGATGATACCGATCTTTTGAAAGTTTGTATGCATAATGAATGAGGTGTATAATAAAGAAAACCTGTTAATGCGATCGTTATTTATAAATAAAGAATAGCATCAACAGGTGTTCTGTATTGTAGTCAGTACGTATTATTTTTTAGAAACGCGTTTACGTTCGTTTTCGTCAAGAATAATTTTACGAAGACGGATTGAGTGAGGAGTAACCTCTACGTACTCATCTTCACGAATGTACTCAAGAGCTTCTTCAAGACTGAAGATAATCGGAGGCGCAAGTTTTGCTTTATCATCAGAACCGGAAGCACGCATGTTTGTAAGTTTCTTAGATTTAGTAATGTTTACAACCAAATCATTGTCTTTTGAGTGCTCACCAATAACCTGACCAGCATAGATCTCTTCCTGCGGAGCGATAAAGAATTTACCACGATCCTGAAGTTTATCCAGAGCGTAAGCAAATGCAGTACCTGTTTCCATAGCGATCATCGCACCATTTACACGTTTTTCGATTTCTCCTTTGTATGGCTGATATTCTTTGAAACGGTGAGCCATGATAGCTTCTCCGGCAGAAACAGTCAGTACATAGTTACGAAGACCGATAATACCACGTGATGGCATGTTGAACTCCATGAAAATACGGTCGTTTTTAGTATCCATCATCAACAACTCACCTTTACGACGAGTAACCACATCGATGATTTTACTTGAAGCTTCTTCCGGACAGTTGATGCTCAACTGCTCGATAGGCTCGCATTTTACACCGTCGATTTCTTTGATGATAACCTGTGGCTGACCAACCTGAAGTTCGTATCCTTCGCGACGCATCGTCTCGATCAATACAGATAAGTGAAGTACACCACGTCCGAATACAGTCCAGCAGTCAGAATCTTCTGATTTATGAACACGAAGAGCTAAGTTTTTGTCAAGCTCTTTCATCAAACGGTCGTGAATGTGACGGGAAGTAACCAATTTACCTTCTTTTCCGAAGAAAGGAGAGTCATTGATTGTAAATGTCATCGACATTGTTGGTTCGTCGATAGCAATCGGATCCAAAGCTTCCGGATTCTGAGCATCAGCAATCGTATCCCCGATTTCGAAACCGTCGATACCTACCAAAGCACAGATATCACCTGATGAAGCTGATTCAACCTTGCGGCGACCAAGACCTTCGAAAACGTGTACCTCTTTGATACGTTGTTTGATTTTTGAACCATCTTTTTTGCAAAGCATCACATCCATACCTTCGCGAAGCTCACCACGGTGAACACGTCCGATACAAATACGTCCTACATAAGAAGAGTAGTCAAGAGAAGTAATTAGCATCTGAGCAGAACCGTCGATATAAACCGGTGCAGGAATGTGCTCGATGATTGAGTCTAATACATAAGTAATATCTTCAGTCGGTTTGCTCCAGTCTTCTCCCATCCAGTTGTTCTTCGCAGAACCATAAACAGTATGGAAGTCAAGCTGTTCTTCGTTAGCATCCAGACTGAACATTAAATCGAATACCATTTCGTGAACTTCATCAGGACGACAGTTTGGTTTGTCAACCTTATTCACGACAACGATCGGTTTAAGTCCCATTTCCAAAGCTTTCTGAAGTACGAAACGCGTCTGAGGCATTGGTCCTTCGAAAGCATCAACAAGAAGCAAACATCCGTCTGCCATGTTCAATACACGTTCAACTTCTCCACCGAAGTCGGCGTGGCCCGGAGTATCAATAATATTAATCTTATAACCTTTATAAGAAATTGATACGTTCTTAGACAGAATGGTAATACCACGTTCACGCTCCAAGTCGTTGTTGTCAAGTATTAACTCACCTGTGTGTTGATTGTCTCTGAACAGTTGACCAGCTAGCAGCATCTTATCCACCAAAGTAGTCTTTCCGTGGTCAACGTGTGCAATAATTGCAATGTTTCTAATCTTTTGCATATAATATCTTCAAATATATGGCGCAAAGGTACGATATTAATTGCATAAATCATTGATAAAAAAGTAAAAAGCTCTTGTGTGTCAAAAAGAAAGTGTTACCTTTGCAGCGATTTTGTTTAACAATATAATAATTATCAACATGTACTTAGATTCAGCTAAGAAACAAGAAATCTTCGCTAAATACGGAAAGTCTAATACTGATACTGGCTCATCAGAAGCACAGATTGCATTATTTTCGTACCGTATTTCGCATTTGACTTCACACTTGAAGGCAAATCACAAAGATTATAGCACTGAGAGAGCTCTTAAAATGTTAGTAGGTAAACGTCGTCGCCTTTTGGATTACCTTAAAGCGAAAGATATCGAAAGATACCGTGCTATCATTAAAGAACTTGGTATCAGAAAATAATTTCTTGTATCAGGACATTGAAAAGGGAGAAGCTGCAAAGCTTTCTCCCTTTTTTTATACCCTATCGTCCTCTTTTTTATCTGTTTATTTCTTTTCCCACACGATTCCTCTTTTCTTCCTAATTGTGTCAGAATCTTACTATTTTATATTTTTTTTGTTTGTGTAATTATATATTATCTATATTTGTGCCCGTATTGTTTCAAAATGTAAAACATAAAACGCTTGTTATTATGAAAAATACAGTAACAATCGGAGACCGTATACGATCTCTGAGAGAGACTAAAAATTTGACCCTTAGTGAGGTAGCTGATAATGCAGGGATGGAAAAGGAACAGATTCAGTTTATAGAAGAAAACAATCAAGTACCTTCGATAGCTGTTCTGATTAAGATTGCCCGGGCAATGGGTGTTCGTCTCGGTTCGTTTATGGACGATCACGAGGAACTCGGACCTGTAGTGTCCCGCAGTGATAAGCAAAAAGATGCAATGGTAATGCATTGTGCAAAAAGTGATTGCAGACACATGAATTATCATGCGCTTTCGCAATCGAAGGCCGGAAGACATATGGAAACATTTTCGATAACGATAGAACCTTGCGGTCATAGTGATTTTGTGCTATCATCGCATGAAGGGGAAGAATTTGTCTATGTCCTCGAGGGTGAAATTGAGATAAAATACGGAGCTAAAACTTATTTGCTTAAAAAGGATGACAGCATCTATTATGATTCAATAGTTCCTCATCATGTACATTCATCCAACGGAGAAGCTGCAAAAGTACTTGCTGTTATCTATACTCCTGTTTAAACACGAAGGGCTATGTTATATGAAAAAACATTAGGTCAGTGGCTTGAGAAATGGGCTGCCGATACTCCGGATAAGGATTTTATTGTTTATGCTGACCGGAATCTCCGGTTTTCATACAAAACATTTAACGAACGGGTGGATCGTCTGGCCAAATCTCTTATGGCTATTGGTGTAAAGAATGGGGATCATGTGGGGATATGGGCAACCAATGTACCCAACTGGAACACATTTATGTTTGCTACAGCTAAAATCGGTGCTGTTCTTGTTACTATAAATACGAACTACAAGCAGAGCGAGCTGGAGTATCTGACCGAAAATGCAGATCTGCATACGATTTGTATCACCGACGGTACATTTGACAGTGATTATCCAAAAATGCTCTATCAGATGTTACCCGAACTCAAGCAGCAGCCTCGCGGGAAAATGAATTCGGAGAAATATCCTTATCTGAAAAATGTTGTATTTATCGGACAGGAAAAGTACAGAGGTATGTATAGTATGCCTGAGTTGATGTTACTTTCAGACACGGTATCCGATGAAGAGTTTGAAACGGAAAAAGCGAAAGTAGGTGTACACGACACGGTAAATATGCAGTATACATCGGGTACAACCGGTTTTCCAACGGGTGTGATGCTAAGTCATTATAATATCACAAACAACGGATACAGTATCGGACAGTGTATGCGTTACACGTCAGATGAATGTCTTTGCCTGCCTGTACCTCTGTTTCACTGCTTTGGTATTGTTTTGGGTATGATGGCTGTGATTACTCATGGTGCGACAGTTGTTTTGCTTGAGAAGTTTGATCCGCTTGTTGTGCTGGCATCCATTCATAAAGAGAAATGTACGGCATTGTATGGAGTGCCGACAATGTATATTGCCGAATTGAATCATCCGATGTTCAGCATGTTTGATCTTTCTTCACTTCGTACAGGCATTATGGCGGGTGCACTTTGTCCGCAGTGGCTGATGGAGGAAGTGATGACAAAAATGAATATGAAAGAAATCACCAGTGTTTACGGTTTGACGGAAGCATCACCGGGGATGACTCAGAGCCATGTAGACGACTCAATGGAGGTGCGTTCGGCTACAGTGGGACGAGAGTTACCTCATATCGAAGTGAAAGTTATTGATCCGGAAACCGGAGAAGATTGTCCGGATGGTGTTCAGGGTGAGATGTGCTGCCGTGGTTATAATATTATGAAAGGATATTATAAGATGCCGGAAGCTACTGCTGAAATAATGGATGATAATGGTTTCCTTCACTCCGGTGATCTTGGTGTGAAGCGTGCTGACGGTAATTTCTGTATAACCGGAAGAATAAAGGATATGATTATTCGTGGAGGAGAGAATATCTATCCGCGTGAAATTGAGGAATTTCTTTATAAAATGGATGGAGTACAGGATGTTCAGGTAGCGGCTGTTCCATCGAAAAAATATGGGGAGGAGATCGGTGCATTTATCATACTGAAAGAAGGCTTTGATATTAGTGAAGGTAATGTGAAAGAGTATTGCCGGGGATCTATTTCACGTCATAAAATACCGAAATATATCTTCTTCGTTGAGCAGTTTCCGATGACGGGAAGCGGCAAAATTCAGAAGTATAAATTACGGGATTTGAGCCTGGAGCTATTGGCAAAACAGGGCATTGAACCGATATAATAAAAAAGGGAGATCCGTCAGGATCTCCCTTTTTTATTAATGTATAATCAGTTTCTGAGTCTTGCTTGTATTGTCTAAGCGTATGATATAACTTCCTTTCGGAAGAGCAGATACTGATATTGTCTTTTTACTGTTTGATTCAATTTGAATTGATTGAACCAACTGACCTACCATATTGTAGATGTTTAGATCAGCTTTAGCTAATGATTCAGATTCATAATAAACCGATATGAAATCACGAGCCGGATTCGGATAAACACGGAAATCCTGAATGCTCGTTTTATCAGAAGATGTTGCATCCTCATTGATCAGGTCGGCTGAAATTGTTTCGGCGTCCTTACCATTGAAGCGGATTGTTGTCTGATTGTCTGTAATTGAATATCCGACAAAATCGATTTTGCTGTTTGGCGAAAGAGACCATCTTCCGTTTAGTGTAACATCAACGGGCAGAACTTCACTTTTGGCATTCAGTTTATCTTTATCAATTGACCAAACCTGATAAGGGAATTTATCTTTTGGATAGAATCCTAATTCAGGATTGGATATACTTAATAAGATTCGGCCCTCCTTCTCATGACCCACCATTGCGATAACAGGTTCTGATACTTCAGCAATAAGCGGATCGCTGTTGAATGTCAAGTTGTTGAAAATGGCATACCCGGTCATATTCATCTCTTTGCTATGTACAATATGAGCTGTTGCATCTTTGCGTATTATCTGATATACTGACTCCGGGTTATTTTTTAAGTATTCAGCACCAGCTGCTCCTCCGGCTACCATTACAGCATACTCATAATTGTCAGATTTATCCTTGCTGTGCTCAATCCATGCTGTAGCGTAATCTCCTTTTGTAACGCTATGATTCCGGTCGTTATACGAAGATTGCTCTTTGTAATGAAAATGGATCTTATCCGCATGAGGGATATAGTAAGCATTATTTGCAACATCAACAAACGTAACATTATTCTCTCCATTTATGAGCATAGAGGTGCCTAATGTATTTACCTGATTTCCGTTTATACTTACAGGCTTTCCGTCAGTAATCAGATTCTGGAAAAGTGTCGTATGTGAAACTTTACATGAGTCATGAGTATTCTCTATATCGGATCCTAATAAGATCAGTTTGTCGCCAAAGAAGAAGTAAGACTTGTTTGCTTTCATTGTCTGATTCATACGGATATCATTGTATTTCATTGCAAACAGACCATTTTTCCCGGAGTGAGAAACTCCGCCAACATAGAATTCAGGTGACATTTTTGCCCACTGGAATGCTTCTGCTTTTTTTCGGATATCTTCTAATGACAGAGATAGAGTTGTTGTTCCCGGAACCTTACTCCAGTCCCATCCATTGTATCCTGTTCCACTCGATTCCGCGCTGACAACACCGGATGCGTCAACTCCGGAATAAATAGACAGCTCTCCGGCAGACTGATGGTATCCATACCAGTTTTCGCCTCCGTCTGTTTCGAAATCCCAGACATATTTGCTGTATCCTTTAACAGCAGCCATCCATCCGTCTTTACGGTGTACCTGGAGTGCTGAGTAAGGATAGATACGGTTTATGTCTGTATATTCATCGGCAGTATATCCGAGATGTGAGATCTTATATAAAAGATCAGTTACCCCCATTCCTCCAAAGAATGAAATTGAACTAACGGTATTTCGAATGAGTTGAGACTGAATAATTGTATTATCAGCATCATACAGATCTGTAACCAGTCCTCCGAATTGTTCTTTATTCGCACCTGTGAGAACCTCATGCAGGAACGCATAAGCAGGAATGTTAGCAGCAAGACTAACTAACTTGTTCGGGAAACGCCCCGAAATACCTCTTGGAATATCATATTTCTGACAGAATGAACGATAAGCCAACAGACCTTCCCGTATATTATTGATAGTCGTTTCGCTTAAAGCATAATGTGTGTCGTTAAGCAACATCGCAACTTGTGCAACAACATGAAGAGCTTCTGTTACATAAGCATTTCCGAAAATTCCTCTGTGGTGATAAGCCGAAAAGTCAGCTTTCATCATACCATCCCATGCAGAAGAAATACGCATGTGTGAGTCAAATACGCACTTCATATAATCAACTAACTCCTCTCTTCTGAGATCAGAGTCCGGAAGGGTAAGAGCGAACATCAGACGGTTGTTGAACATGGTTCGTATAGCATCGGCTCTTCCTCCTGATATTTCTGTTTCGGCAGAATATTCCGGATCACTGCTGTTTACCCATTGAGTAGCCCAGTCTAACAATGATAAGACATAAGCTGAAACGCCCATTTCGCTTAGCTCATCCCTCATGAGCATTGAACTGTAAAACAGACCTGTAAGACGCAGATAGATACCTCCTCCGCAATTTGGAAGATTGCATCCGTGTTTGAATCCACGGGCTTCCATATATTTATACAGATTTGCTATCTCTCTGAGCAGGTTTTGGCTTTTGAAATCCGGATTAAGCTGATCCGCAGGTCCCTGAAGGTGGTATGATAGCGTAAGAGGAAGAAGTACATTTCCTACTAAATCTCTTAAATGCTCAATATCTTCGCGTACACCTGCATTATTCTTACAATCCAGTCCCAGGTCATACTGAGGCATATTATCAGTAATAGTATAATTGCCTTTCAGTTGATGCGCTTTATTGATGTTTGCTTTTAAAGACAAATAACGCATCTGATTTTCAGCAATCGAATAATCTAAATGTTCATTACCGGCAAGTAGTTCTGTGTATCGCTTCTGAATCGTCGCGATTTCGTCCCAGGTCATTGCAACAGTTGAAACAACAGAGCTTGTACCCTCTCCGTCTGTAATCATACAATAAATGATATAACGTGTTGCAGGATTAAGCTGAGTGATAATCAGTGGAATATTAATATTTGCCTTGCTGTAAACCAACGATCCATTCTTAATCGCATTTACCGGATTCATCAGATCTGATGGCTGCAACTCAGGTATATTGCCACTATATGGATAAACAGCCCAGTAGATGTTTCCCTTATCATTGGCAGATACATCAAAGGTCAGCTGGTTATTTGCTTTATTGTTGTATTTGAATTTAGCTATTCGTAGTTCAGTATCAGTTGCAAATAGCTCAGATGTATACACTTCTGTTGTGTTTCCGAATTTATCTTCAGCAAAGTAGTATATGTATTGTTCTGTATTCCGGATTGCTTCAACCGTGATGCTTACTGGTTGATTCTTCTGATCTATGGCAGATGAGGTCCCATTGTTTCGAATATCCGATAGTGATGGCTTTGGATTGCCTGAAGCACATACATAGGTGTATAGCTTACATGGTTCATCTGACGTAATGCTGAATGTTACATTTGAACGGGACAGATTCAGAATACTGAAAGATGATAAGACCGGAGCTGCATTATCAGAATAATTAAACAGCTTAACCGCATTGTTACTAAAATCACTTACAAACAGGCATTCTTCAGATAAAACAGCAACAGTTTTAGGGGATTTGAAATGAAGATCTGTGCTACCAGTTCCCTTTTCGCCTACATTGTATAAATACTTCCCGTTAGAGTCAAATACATAAACTCCCATAAGCGAACCTGAAGACGAGTGATTGGCATCTGAAGTAAGGAATATAGTACCGTCTTGTGCGAAATCTACACCAGTCAGTTTGTTATATACATTTACTCCATTTTCCTTTTTTATCATCAGGTCAATATTTGCTATGTTGCCTGTTAGTTGAGAAATACGGAGTAGTCCTGTATCATAATCAACTATAAACATCGTCCCGTTTGCATTGAATGCAATTTTACGGATGCTTCGTATTTTATCCTGGCTGTATCCGGTAATTTTACCTGTTAAGGCTCCATTTTTATAGATAAGAGCTTCACTTCCCATTGCAATGTATACTTCTCCCGCATCGTTTGCTGTCACACCGAATGGAGCTGCATTCAGTAAAATCTGATCGATTAACTTGAAGTCCGATGAGAAATGAAGGATCGCTTTCAATGTCTGGTCAGCAACATAAATATCTCCGTTTTTAGCAACCGCCACATCTACCGGTTTGCTTATACCATCACTGATTGTGTTAAGAGTCTCTCCTTTTGAGTTGTATTGGATAACGGATCCTGTGTTTGTGGATGTCACCCAAACCGTATTATTTATGAATCCGGAAGATCCGTTTGGGGAGTTATGAGCAATTTTGTTTCTGTATTGGTAATTCTGAGCCGTTATTGATGTAAAGAAAATAGATAAGCTCAGAATTGCTAAATGGAATTTTGAAATATGTTTCATTGCAATGATTTTTTCATTGTGCGTTTAGATGAAAAGAGTGGGCTTATACAATTTCATATAAACCCACTCCTTAAGTTAAATAGTCAATCGATTATTTCTTGATGAATGTATGCGTTGCGGCTTTTCCATTCTCTAATTTCACTTTAAGGATATAATATCCTGCAGGAAGTGATGTTACTGAGATTTGGTTAGTGTATGAAGCAGATAATACGTTTTGTCCGCTAACATTGAAAATTTCAGCTTTTTCAATTGCCTCATCACTATTAATATTGATAATGTCTGTTACCGGATTCGGATATACTTTGATACCAAGATCAGTTACATTATCTAATGAGTTTGGAAGATTAATTTCAAATCCTGTAACGCGAAGCTTTGCCTGTTTTGTACCTGCAGCTGCTCCACTCGCATGTGCTTTTATACCGAAAACTACATTGTCTTCTTTAATATTTAAAGTTTTTTCTACAAAAGTCATTTTATCAGGAGCTAACCCTGCTGCATCTGAAGGAATAACATTCTCTGCTACAGGAATCCATGTCGCAGTTGTTACATCTCCTGAATAATCTAAAGAATAAAACAGGCTGATATTAGAGCTTATATTCACAAGGTTTTCCTTATTAGTTTTAAAGCTAATGATTTTTTCACCCTCAGTAGAACAGTTAATAGCAGGAGAAATTAACCAACTTGTTATAGCTGTTTGCTGTTTGTTATCAACAAACTCCATGTTGTTATCAATATGAGCACCTCCAGAAACAGTTATATAAAATGGTCTTGCTCCTGATTCAGCAACAGAAGACCATCCGCGAAGATCCCATAAACTTTGATCAGCTTCAGGTTTTCCTTTATTCGGATCAGCGTCAGCTCCGGCAAGAGCAATCCAATTCGCTTTATATGGAATAGATTCTTGAGCGATAGCAGCATTGAACAGACTGAAAGCTGCGAAACATAGTGTAAAAATTTTTTTCATAAGATTTTTGTTTTAGTTCTGCAAAAAGAAAATAGTCGATCAGCAGAAGGTTAGTTTAGTGAGTTATTGTATTGTAATGTTATTCAGATTTACATTTTGTTTTGCTTCACGCGTAGCATATACCCAACGGATATATTTTGCTTTTTTCGGAAGTTCAAGACTAACGCTCTCATTATTTTTAATCGGGTTTCCTGATGAATAACTTACCACTCTTTTCCACTTATTTCCATCTTCTGACGTTTCAACATCAAAAATCCCTTCTAATACTTTATCACCAACTACTGTAAGTGTATATTTTGCTTCTTTTGCTCCCTGAGGAATAGCTGCGAAGAACATATTACCATCATTTCCAAATCTGACAACTGTGTTTTTAGAATAGTCAATACCGTATCCACCCCAGCTCGTTCCGCTTTCGATTGTGCATGGATTGTTTTTCCCGAACTTCAGGTTTAATGAAGAACCTTCGCTTTTTACCTGGTGAACAGCAATGATCCATTCTTTTTCTGATTGACCTTTGTTTATTTTAATGATTTGTGATTTTGAGAAATCATTAGTAAGAGGCGTTGATTCGCTTATTTTGCATCCACCTAATAGTTTATATTTTATCGGAGTGTTTTTCAGATCAATATTTTCTCCAACAATAATCTCGATTACTCCTGTTTTATCGCCATTTGGTTTAATCAAAGATTTAGTAATTGCATTTTCAACTTGAAAGAATGCAAAACCCTGAGCATTTACATTGAAATTAATCATCAGCATAAATGCAAGGATGACAGATGCTTTAAGATTCTTCATATTATAATAATTTTAAGATATAAGTGTCTTGTTGTTTTCTTATTGCAATGTTATTGAGATAGAATAATATGTAGTTTCAATTTTGTTGATTTAAGTTTTATTCTTGTTGAATATTATGTAGTAAATCCTGTAATACTTCATGTTAGTGCTATTGTATTCGTTTTTTTATATTTATGAGTCAATGTTTTTTTATGCCTGATATGATAAATAATTGTATCATTTTGTAAAATGCTGGTTCTTGTTAATCAATGATTTATAACTAATATTTATTCACATTTAGTTTTATAAGAACTATATTTGTACACTATATTACTAATCAATCCGAAGAGATGAGAAAAACACTATTACTATTTTCATCGGTTTGCATTTCACTAGCTTTATCTGCACAGAAGAAAACTCTTGATCATAAAGTTTATGACGGGTGGAAGCAAATCGACCGGACAGTTCTTTCAGAAAATGGAAACTATGTATCTTATGAGATTAACCCTCAAAAGGGAGACGGAATTTTGTATGTTGATGATTTCAGTGGTAAAAATCTTCTAACAGTCAACAGAGGAACAAATTTTCGTTTTCTGAATAATGATAAGTTTGCTGTTTATACGGTTAAGCCTTTTTCTGATTCTATCCGAATTGCGAAATTTAAGAAGGTAAAGAAAGATAAAATGCCATCTGATACTCTGTATAGCTATGATATCGTGGCTGGAGTAATTAAGCAGCTTCCATTAAAAAGCGAGGTGTCTTCAACGAAAGAATCCCCTTTGTTATTCATTAAGCACGATGTTACTGTACCACGCGATACAGCAGTCAAAAAAAGTAAGGAGAAGAAATTTAAGCGCCTTACAATTCGTAATGTTTTATCAGGTGACTCTCTTTTGATTGACAGTATTGGTAAATTCGCATTTGATAAAAAGGGGAATTTTGTGATTTACTCTGTTGAAGGAGATTCTACAAAATCGGTATTTGTTACTGATTTAAAAAAGCATGTACGCTTATTTAACTCTAAAGTTGGTAAGATTACCGGAATGACTTTGGATGAATTTGGAAAGCAGGGGGCTTTTCTTGCAACATCCGATTCATCTGAAACTTCTGTACCTCGTTTATTTTATTTCTCAACTGCTGATTTTATGTCTAAAAAGTTCAATTCAGATCAGTTTTCTCCAAAAGAGATTCTGGTTAATGAAGGAACTGGTTTACCAATAGGTTATGGGCTTTTATCGGGATTGCGATTCTCAAAAGAGAATGGAATTTTGCATTTTAATTATGCGGAGCTTCCTAAAAAGAAAGAAAAAGACTCTCTGATTGCAGAAGAAAAATTCTCTCTGGACTTGTGGAGTACTTCTGATACGCTTAACATGCCTCAGCAGATCGCAAATATAAACAAATTGTTAAGCACTCAATATTCTGCCATCTATTATCCGGGTGATAACAGATGGATAGTGACTACGAGCCCGGCTTTTGAATCTGTAGTTATGCCTGCTCAGGATAATGCTCCATATGCTTTGTCTGTTGAAACGAAGAATTATATTTCTGAGATGAACTGGACATATCCTTTTGCAAAAGATTTATATCTTGTAAATCTGAAAAATGGTAAAAGAGAAGAGATACAGAAAGGTAATATGCTTGCTGGAACAGCTATAACGCCAGATGCTAAATACGTTATTTTCTTTGATCTTAAAAAACAGGGATGGTTTGCTTATGATATTAAAACGAAACAAATAAACGAAATATCAAAAGGTATTGAGTTTCCGCTTTATGATGAATCAAATGACAAACCAGAGGATCCTGATCCGTACGGCGCATTTGGTCTGACGCCAGATATGACAGGTATTTATGTATATGACAAATATGATATCTGGTTGCTGGATATGTCAGGTAAAAAGAATCCTGTATGTGTAACCAAAGGATGGGGACGTAAGAACAACAAGCGCTTACGCTATGTTGATCTTACATTTGATAATTATAAGTCAATTATCAATCCAAAATCGGAGATGCTCTTATCTTCTTTTGATCTTACTACTAAACAGAATGGTCTTTATACATTAAAAGAGGATGCCTTACCATTAAAAAGAGTAGAAGGTCCATATAAGTATTCGATCAAAGCAAAATCAAAAGACGGGAATAAAATTATTTATTCACGTGAGAATTATACTGAATTCCGTGATATATGGTCAGATACAAAGCATTTTAGCTCTGCAAAAAAACTAACAGATGCGAATCCTCAGATGAAAGATTATAAATGGGGATCTGTTGAGTTAATGAAATGGAATGACTTTAACGGTCAGGAGGTTGAAGGTTTGCTTTATAAGCCTGAGAATTTTGATCCGAATAAAAAATATCCTGTTATTGTTTATTTCTACGAAACTCATACAGAGGATATGTTTAAACATCATCAGCCTCAACCAAGCTGGTCTATCATTATTCCTTCGATGTTTACGAGTGATGATTATGTCGTATTTATGCCTGACATTAAATACACGACCGGTTATCCTGGAGAAAGCTGTTATAATGCTGTAGTAAGCGGTGCGAATGCATTAGTAGACCGCGGTATAGCCGATCCGGCACGCATGGGACTTCAGGGACAAAGCTGGGGTGGTTATCAGATCGCTTATCTTGTTACACGAACAAATATGTTCAGATGTGCAAGTCCCGGTGCTCCAGTTAGTAATATGACCAGTGCATATAGTGGTATTCGTACAGGAAGCGGTATGGTTCGTATGTTTCAGTACGAACACGGTCAAAGTCGTATTGGAGATGATTTGTGGAGTGCTCCAATGCGCTATATTGAAAATTCACCGGTTTTTTATGCACCTAAAATTGAAACACCGTTGCTTATCAGACATGATGATGCGGATGAAGCTGTTCCTTTTGAACAAGGAATTGAGCTGTTTATGGCTCTTAAGCGGTGTGGAAAAAAAGCATGGATGCTGAACTACAACAAAGAGCCTCATAACCTGAGATCCCGTCCGGCCCGAATGGACTGGACTATACGTATGCATCAGTTTTTTGATCATTATTTGAAAGATGCTCCAGCTCCTCGTTGGATGACTGAAGGTATTTCGATTAAAGAGAAAGGAATTGATCAGAAGTATGATGTAAAATAATATTCAACGAAAAAAGTTGATACTTAAAAGAGAATATATCATAAGCAATTTACGCTTTGATATATTCTCTTTTTTGCTTTTTTGACCCCCAAAAAATGTGTTATCTGTTAAGGTCCTATTTCATACGGCATCATTGAAATATGTTGTCAAACATGTTTTTATATAAATGAATTAATTATATTGTTTTTCTTATAGTTTATAATAATAAAACCTTTTATTCTGCTTAAAATATCGTTATTAACCTGCGTAGCTTACACTTGTTTTTATCGCCTAAAATCACCTGATTATTAATGTTTTAAAATGATTTGTTTTGAAGAACTTACTTCTTCTATATTTGTTCAACTAATACCTAATTATTAAATCAAATCATTGTAAAAAATCTCTAACTTTTGAGTCTATGGCACGAAAGATTTTAATCAGAGACCTCACGTTACGCGATGGTCAGCAGTCCTCTTTTGCAACTCGTATGAGTCAGCCCCAGGTAGATCGTGTTTTACCCTTTTATAAAGAGGCTAAGTTTTATGCAATGGAAGTTTGGGGTGGTGCTGTTCCGGATTCGGTTATGCGCTATCTGAATGAAAATCCATGGGATCGTCTTGAGAAGATTAAGGCCGCTGTGGGAGATGCCTCTAAATTGACGGCTTTATCAAGGGGAAGAAACCTGTTTGGTTATGCTCCTTATACTGATGAAATTATTGAAGGTTTTTGCAGGAACTCAATCGAATCCGGACTTAGTATTATGCGTATTTTTGACGCACTAAATGATGTGGATAATGTGAAGTCTACAATCAAATACGTCAAAAAATATGGAGGGATTGCGGACTGTGCTGTTTGCTATACAATTGATCCATCCTATACAGCTGCCGAGCGATTAAAAGCAGCGCTTAAGGGGAAACATTTGCCTAAACCTGTATTTACAAATGAATATTTTCTGCGTAAAGCACAAGAGATGGTTGCGTTAGGTGCTGATATGATTACTATTAAGGATATGAGTGGATTAATCCCCCCTGCACGTGTTGCAGAACTAATTACTCTTTTTAAGCAAAAACTTAATGTGCCTATCGATTTCCATACACACTGTACTCCTGGGTATGGTCTGGCTGCTGTACTTATGGCTATTGAGAAAGGTGTAGATATTGTCGATACTAATATTTGGTATTTTGCAGGTGGACCTGCAGCGCCAGCAATTGAGCTGATTTATATTTTCTGTCAGAAAATGGGTATTGAGCTTGATATTAATATGGAGGCTGTGGGCAAGATTAATCATGAGCTTTACTATATACGCAAAGAGTTAGAAGAGTTCGATACGGTAAAGAAATTTCCAAACCGCTTCGATCCATTGAAGGATAAACTACCGGTTGAGATAGATAAATTATTTGATGACGCTATACGATATGTGAAGAATGGAAATGAAGAACGCCTGTTGCAAGCTTGTCATGCAATCGAGTCTTATTTCGGATTTCCTGAGCCGAATGAATTAGTTAAGAATGCTCAGATACCTGGTGGTATGTACACAAATATGGTAGCTCAATTAAAGCAGTTAGGTGCTGAAGATATTTTATCTAAAGCAATGGAGCTTATACCTCAGGTACGTTTAGATTCCGGATTACCGCCTTTGGTGACTCCAACAAGTCAGATTGTAGGAGCTCAGGCTGTTAACTGTGCATTAGATTTACGAAATGGTTCGGAAATGTATAAAAACTTGTCGAATCAGTTTATTGCTTTGGTGAAAGGAGAATACGGAAAAACTCCTATTCCTGTAAATCCGGATTTCAGGTTAAAAATAGCAGGAACAAGAGAAGAAATTCCTTATGATACCTCTAAATATCAAATGCAACCGAATCCGGTTATTGAAGATTTGGCCGTCAGGCTGGCAGAAAATGAAAAAGAAGTACTATTATTAGAATTATTCCCACAAATTGCAAAAGGCTTTTTGACAAAGCAAAAAGAGGCTGTTTATGCGAAAGCTACTGTGGCTAATGAGGAAGATGATCAACAAGAAGAAGCTCCTGTTACAGGAAATGTGGTGACCTCTCCTATGCCGGGTAGTATCTTCCAGATTCAGGTAAAGGTAGGCGATCGGATTACATCCGGTGATACTGTTCTTATTCTTGAATCAATGAAAATGGAAAACAGTATTACGAGTTTTTATTCAGGAGTTGTAAAACGAATTCTGGTTAAAGAAAATCAACGTGTTACGGAATCAACGCCTTTGATCGAGATAGAATAATTAGGTCCGGCGTTTTACAAACAGATGTGAAGTTCGTAAACAAAAAGAACCGATAGTATTTACTATCGGTTCTTCTTTATAATAAAGGGCTTAGCCTGCTTATATTATTCCCAACGTTTGCTTCTGTCCTGAGGACCTCTGCCACCACCTTGTGGTCTTCTGTTGTCAAAACGTCTTTCGCCTTGTGGTTTTTCTTCACGAGGTTTAGCTTCGTTTACATTGATAACACGTCCGTCATATTCAGCTTTATCAAGTTCGTTGATTGCTTTTTGAGCTGCTGCATCGTCAGACATTTCTACAAATCCGAAACCTCTTGAACGACCAGTTTCACGATCTGTCATTACTTTTGCAGAAATAACTTCTCCGTACTCTTGAAATAGTTGTTTTAAGTCTGTATTGTCAATACGAAAACTTAAATTTGAAATGAAAATGTTCATGATAAATTTTTGAATAATAATTATAACTCGGACTATTTCATAAAGCCAAAAAAAGATTACTTCCTTTTAATAATATTAATTTGTTTCACAAATATCATCCTTGACGACAAATATAGAGTTTAGTTTGATTATAATCGCATGAATTTCGATTTATATTTCCAATATTCTCAATTTTGAGGATAATTGGCTAAAAATTTGAGAAATAGCTGTTTTTAAACCATCTTTGATTCTAAAAATCAGAAACCATGAAGATATGTATTTGGACTTTATTAACGTTGGGTATATTTTGTGCTGAATCTTTTTCTCAGCAAACTGACTCTGTGTATTTAACTGATGATGAACGAACAGAGAGGTTGATGCTGGATTTTTCGAAAACCCGTAAAGATATTCTTAATGAACTGTCTGTTTATGGATTGCATACAGATAGTTTAATGATTGAGAAATGGGAATACGACAGAAAATTAGAGTGTCGGACTATAAATGGTGTGAAATATTATTTTAAAAATGCAGTATCTAATCTGTTTCGGTTGGATTCGTATGCTCGTAAAATAATGAGGGGTATAGATTCTTTGTCAACAGAAGATGTATGGGTACGGGTACCACGGGAAACAGCCATTCGTATAGTTAATCAGAAAAATGCAGAAGGTGCCCTTTTCGCTCCTCAGGAATTTGAAGTATCCTTTAATATATCTGTGCCTTTTGATAGTCTTACTGATAAAGATACCATTATAAAGTGCTGGTTACCGGCTCCTCAGCTTAATGTACCCAGACAGCAGCATGTAATAATAGCATCTCCGTCTCTGACATTTGACGTGCAAAAGCAAAGACAAAGTGATCATGCGTCTATATATATGGAAAAGCAAAAAGGTAAACTCGGAGAGCCTCTTGTATTTGAAGCATCGTATTCTTTTAAATCTTATGCACAGCATTACTCGCTGGACTATCTGTTTAAGCACGAAAGAAAGCAGGATCTAACCTCTGATTTATATAAAAGATATACATCGCAAAGAGATAATCATATTATCTTCACTTCACGTGTGAGGGAGCTTGGCGATTCGTTAAGGAATTCCCGGTCAGATGTGCAGACTATAAAAAATATATTCGATTATATTAGTGCGAATATTCCCTGGTGTAGCGCGCTTGAGTATTGCAATATAGATAATATACCAATGTATGTTCTTCAGAATGGTCATGGAGATTGTGGACAGGTTTCTCTGCTGTTTATTACATTATGCCGCTATTGCGGTATTCCTGCAAAATGGCAAAGCGGGTGGATGCTTCATCCCGGAGCTGTGAATTTACATGACTGGTCCGAAGTATATATAGAAGGTGTAGGTTGGATTCCTGTAGATGTATCATTTGGCAAAATAGCAGATCCGGATTCGAATGTTGCCTATTTTTATTTAGGAGGTATTGATCCCTATCGTTTTGTCGTAAATGAAGATTTCTCCTCTGTTTTCTCTCCGGAAAAATTGTTTTTTAGAAGTGAGCCTGTAGACTTTCAAAGAGGAGAAGTAGAAACTAATCAAAGAAATCTCTATTTTAATAAATGGAAATACAAAATGAATATAAAAAATATACCTTTATAATATAGTATGTATCAGAGTAATATCTACTGTATGGTGTTTTTTTAGAAAAAAAACTTTGCTGAATGTTTGGTTGCTACTGAAAAAAGTGCTTACTTTGCAACGCAATCGAGAAACGATGGTGTTATCGGGGTGTAGCGCAGTCCGGTTAGCGCACCTGGTTTGGGACCAGGGGGTCGGGGGTTCGAATCCCTCTACCCCGACAATATAACCTTTCGTTTTTTTAGTTTGTTTACTCGGGGTGTAGCGCAGTCCGGTTAGCGCACCTGGTTTGGGACCAGGGGGTCGGGGGTTCGAATCCCTCTACCCCGACGAAAAAAAGGAGACTCAGCAAATGAGTCTCCTTTTTTTATTTAATTAACCCTCTTGTCTTCATTTCCTGTACGATAGATTTTGCAAAACTTGTGCCAAGGTCTCTGCTGTTTGCTGGATCATAGCTCTTAGTCTGAGCAGAGTAAATCAAAGCATCGTCATCATTTACAGAATATAAATCAGCCTCAAGTACATAGTTAGTGCTTGTGCTGTAATATCCAGGAGTGTACATTTGATCATATCTGACGATGTATCGGCGATAATATCTGCTGTATCCGACAACTCTTGGAGTTGCATAGCTATTGCCCGGTGTGTAATTCTTCTCCTTTTCTTTGTCTACTAAAAATACGATCATAACTGAACTGAAGTCAGAGCCTTTTAGCTTCCCGGTAATTTGTTCTTCGCTTAACCCTTTGAATCTTTTGGGGCCAAATATAGATGTGGCTGCAACAGCGTCAATTCCGTTCAGTTTTAATTCGCCAACCATTTCATTTTCAATGTTATCGTTGTCCTGTCTGTTTTGCATAATACCTAATATCAGAACTTTGTTCATAATATTTGAGGGAGGTGTTTCGCTGCTCCACGACGATATTATGTGTGTTGTGTTGCATGATGCAAACAGGAGCGTAATAAGAGTAATCGAAATTACGCGAAGCATTTGTTTTTGTAACGTTTTCATGATGGTTTTTTGTAGTTAGGTTTATAGTAACTTATATGAAATCAAACAGTTAATTGGCTTCAAAGTTCATGTTTGCTTTATGAATTTAATGTACGCTTTACATTTAATATATTTAGGATTTGCAATTTAAGCAGGAAGGTAAAACTCTGATACGTGTTTTAAATGTTTGTGTTGATGTTGGATTCATAAAATCTTATGAGGTAAGAATTATATACGTATGCTTTGAAGCTTCCATTCGTTTTTATTAGTGAGATCAAAGGAGAAATTATTTTTTTTTGACTGTATCTTTTGCAATTTGCGTGCTCATGTGATGGTAATCCGCTCCGGACCGGAATAAAAAGCGCTCCGGAGCGGAATTGTAACCGGTCCGGAGCGGATTGAAATTTCGAAGGTATGAATTAAATAATCCTTGCTTATGCCTGAGGTAATCCGAATCTAGTTTTGCTTAGTTTATACGGTTAACCGGATAGTAATATACTCTTTTTGTGGCTTATCCGGATGATATGGCAGACTATGAAGTTCGCTAGTTGCAAATGAGAGTTTGAAAGCGGCTAAATGGATTTAGCAAGTAGGTAAACCGGGGTTGCTATCGGCAAATTATATTCATTGACTAGGTCATACATGCATGGATTTTTGCAAAATCATCTGTCATCTTACACTGAATGTATCTATATACTTCATAACCGGTATTATATGGCAAAATCTCTCATTCTTATCTTACACTCATCTTGCACTAGTTTATTTAATATACCCGTTGGCGGAATTAATTTAGTGCATACTTAACTCTACCAATAGGTTTGTTGTTGATCTTATTTATATATTGAAGGATTGTAAATGCACTAATCTTTCCAATAATTCGGGCAAACAATCCAGCATTGTCTTTTGC
>JBOFDD010000002.1:0-4602 GCA_051646645.1 Bacteroidales bacterium
GTGCTGATGATTTTATGAACATTCACTCCGTTGTTGAAACTGCTAAGAAAAACGGAAATTCTAAATACAATGCCATACTTGCTATTCTTCAATAGTAAGCACTTCTTTATGCCCTTCTTTTATACCTGAGTAGTTACCAAACTCATCATAATATTAAATTTTAAATTCAATGATCCAAATTTAATAAATTAATACTATTACACAAATAATGAAGTAAATAAACCGGAGAAATAAAGCAGACACAAAACACTATACTGCAATCAATTACCAACAGTAACAAGATATACAATTACATTTCAGAAAATAAAAAGCAAAAAAAGAATTTGTATATATAATATATTTTGACATATATTTGTGCAGTATTTCGAATTACCTGAGAGGTAATACCAACCGAGTGAAGTCACCACGGTGGTCAAATTGATACGGGAGCTATCCAAAATAAACGTAAATCCATTTCCTTTCATCTTTCGGAATACAATACTATTTACTCACAAAAAAATAATATTGTATGAAACCCAATTTTGACATCAGAAGCTTTGGCTCGGCAATGCTTGAAAAAGCAAGTAACAAACTTGAAAAAGCCGAATTAGAAAAAAATTATCCCGAAGGTTTACGTGAAGTACGCAAAGATACATTCTACAGTAAGGACAAAAAGCACCTGATACGTGTATTCAAAAAGAGTGGATGCCTGAAAATAAAAAAAGGAACCGAATTCATTGAAGAATACGCATTCACAGATTGCTCAGGGATGTACTTACTTTTTCTTCCTGAATCTTTGATCATGATTGAAAACTTCGCATTCAAAGGGTGTGATGGGATTAATCATATTGAACTACCGCCAAACGTACGTTACATTTTTGAGAATTCATTTACTGGTATGCGCTCTTTAAAAATGATATATTGCAACAATCAATACTTCCGTGATCTCAGAGGTGTCCTTTTTACTTCAGACCTTAACACTCTTGTACGAATGCCGGAAGGAAGAACAGATGAAGCCTATCGTATTCCCTCGTCAGTCAGCAAAATTGCAAATGGAGCTTTCGCTGAATGTAAACGAATAAAACGGCTTGTGATACCTGCCTCTGTCACCGAAATTGATAAAAATGCCTTTCAGAATGCGGTATTCGATACAATTGAATATCTGGGTCAGTCTTTCGATATGCTTGGTGAAATCCCTTCTGACGTTCCATATTTTGTAACACAACTCTCTGAAAACCGAAAGAATCATATTGAAATGGATGAACGATTCCCTGATCTACCTAAGATATCTAACAGGTTGTAAGAAAGCGGAAATAACCACCCATCTGACATATTTCTAAAATAATAACATTTCCAATGTCTTTTTGCTATCTCAAAATCATCATCTGAAAAGATGAAAAACCCGGGTAACTTTCCCGTTTTTTGAGCTAAAAGGAGGCTTCTGAAAATTCATACGGTCGAACGCGCAAGAACATACGGTCGAAAATATATTTTCAACCGTATGTTTTCAAAAATTCAACCGTATGTTTTCGCGCGGAAATACGTTCCATTTTCCGGAAATATACGTATTTCGTGGCGCAGAAGTCCGTATTTGCCGGCAGAAAGATACGTTTATAAAATCACAGATACTATATGATTGATTACCAAGCATATACATAAACACCCAGGAGCAGCATATATGATCAAAAGAAATTTCGTGAAAGATACAGCCCATTCTCAGCGATTAGAAAAATGACAAAGTGTAAGCGAAATTGACATTTCAATAACAGCTCCACAATCAGAATATCAAAGTCAGATAAGCCTTTCAGAAGTAACAAGATAAGTTTTCAAGATGCAAAAACCATTTTTGTCAGAAAACTATTAAATATTTTCATTAATCTTGTTACATATTAAACATTCATTCGTTTCCTATATTAGAGACATATAATAATCAATTCATGCAAGAGCTGTTCAATCAAATAAAAAGCCGGTTGATCCGGATTACCGGAAGCCTTCTTCGAAATGAAGAAGATGCTGCCGATGCTGTGCAGGAAACATTTTGCCGGATCTGGCAGATTCGCGACCGGATCAGAAACGAACAGGAAGCTACAGCTATTGCCGTTCAAACAGCTAAAAACATTTGCATTGATCAGTTACGGAGAAAAAAAGTTGTGCATTTCGAACCTCTCAACACTGATCATGAAAAAGGAGAAACAGAGAGCCTTCTCCTGCAAATCGAAGCAGCTGATGAATATCGTCTGGTGAAAGAGCTGATTGAAAAAGCGCTATCACCTTTGCAACAAAAGATACTTGAGATGAAAGAGATTGACGGAATTGAAATAGAAGAAATATCTCAAAAACTCAATATGCAACCAACAGCTGTGAGAATGAATTTATCTCGTGCCCGTAAAGAGATCCGTAATATTTACAATAAAATGAACCCGTTATGAAGCAACAACAAAATTATACAGGCAATCCATTCTCTAAAGAGCAATGGGAAATGCTTTTAGAAAAATATTATGACGGGGATACCAGTAATGAAGAAGAAAGCTGGCTTGAAGAGTGGCTCCTCAACTCTCAGGAGTCTTCGCCGGAACATAATCCTGACAGAGCGGTAAAAAGCTGGATAGCTATTCGCCGGAAAGAGAAAAAAAGCATAACATCCAGACAAGTAACTTTCAGACGTCTTGGCTATGCTGCTGCTATTATTTCAGTTCTGCTACTCAGCACAACCGCTGCGTATCATGCCCGGAATACAGCGTCGGATGAATATTATATTGTTTATGCACACAATAAAAAAATTACTGATCCGGAAAGAGCTTTCGAACAGATGCATAAAGCTGTTGCCGAAGTATCCGGTTCTCAGGTATCGGTAGAAAACCAGTTGTCTGCAATTTTCGAAGGCATAGACACTGAAGCCATACAATAATCCTAAATAGTAAGAACAATGAGAATAAAGATATTCATTATACTGCTTTTGTCAGGTCTCAGTATGTATGCACAAACTGATTTAACCATTTCCTGTTTTTTCGACGGAAGATTCAACAAGTCTGATAAGGCTGTTGTAACTTTATTAAAAGGCAAGAAACTTATTCCTTATAATCTGTCTCTCTTTCATAGCATTTCACTTGAAAATTCACCCGATGAGATTCAGAAATTTGAAAAGGCGGTAATGGAGGACAAGAAAAAAGCGAAACAAATAGAATTAATCAATGCTGATAGCAAAGTAATGGCCTGTTATCTGCAACTACCTCCTGTTTCTTCCGAATCGAAACAAAACCGTTTTATCTTATACCGTTCACCAACACCGGATCAGGCTACTCTTATTTACATGGAGGGGGATACGGATCTGGATTCTCTGATTAAAATATTTATTACCAAAAAGAAATAACGAAATGAAAAGGTCAATTACTTTACTCACCTTGCTACTATCATTCACATATCTGTTCTGTCAGGAACAAAAGGATGTGGCAAATACAGATACAACAATAGTTATTAATAATCGTCAGATTAAAATATCCGAAAACGAGGGTAAAATGAATATCGAAGTATTTTCCGTTTCAGGAGATACGTTGAGCCGCATATACGAAACCATCTATACGGATAGTACTAAACAGACCCGGTGGGAATTAACAGAGGCTATCAATTTCCCTTTTTCAGATTACATAGGCAAAAAGAAAAAGAAGAACAACTATTTCACGCCTCACTGGGCAGGAGTAGGATTTGGATTCGTCAATGCCATGGACAGTCGCTTTAAGTTTCTGAACAGTCAGGCTCCAGATGGCGTTTCGCTTGATTTCGGAGAGTCATTCGAAATCTTCTGGAATATATTCGACTTAGGGATAGCTCTTTATAAAGACAGATTCGGAATGGTATTCGGATTCGGTCTTGACTGGCGCAATTATAAGATGAATGAAGATAAACGGTTTATCTATACCGATCACCGCATCGGGATAGAAACTATGCCGGACAACAGTACACTCAGCTACTCTCGTCTTAAAACAGTAGATATTGTGCTTCCTATTCTTTTCGAATACCATATTAATCCCGGATGCAATGTGATCTATATCCAGGGTGGAGCTCATGTCAACTTCAGAACACATTCCAGTCTGAAAACCAAGTTTGCATCAGATTATTTAGCTCAAAAATATTTCAAAGACGGAATCGGATCTAATCCAATAAACATCGATCTGGTTCTTAAAGCAGGATTCAGAAACATTGGATTTTATGCTAAATACAGCCCCAATAAAATGTTTCAGTCGCATAAAGGACCTGATATGAGATCCTTCTCAACAGGGATTGCGATCACATATTAAGCAAGTAATATACTCTTTCGGCAAGCATATGTAATTTGAAAAATTATTATATGCTTGCTTTTTTTTTTAAATTGCGACATTAAAACAAATATCTGCAATCTAAAATCGAATCAGAAATAAACTTATTCAACTAATAATAATCTATTTATGATCATTTACAAGAAACCATCCTGGTTATTATATACGCTGAATTCAGCTCATCATTTCAATAGATTCGATAATCTAATTATTGGCTTTACACCGACAGGACCTAATCAATTATTTGTTAGCGATATAACGTATATTGAAACAGAAGAAGATGTTTATTATCTCTCACTGGTTATGGATG
>JBOFDD010000003.1:0-9730 GCA_051646645.1 Bacteroidales bacterium
AATTGATGCTTTCTCACTCTTATGTAAACAAGCAGAAGAGTGTATATAGCGTAAAGATCAAAAGCAATCTATCTCTTTCAACAAGTGTCAGACCTGACAAATTAGACGGTCGCGCGATCGCTTACGCTCAGGTTAATGTGGATATGAGATATGTGGTTAAACTTAATTCAAATGTTGTATTAGAGCGCACTGTAACCTCTGTATTTCATGATTGTTACACGGATAATATGAATTATGAAGGTGTTGGCAATGAAGATGAATCTGGTAGTCTTGTATTAGATCAACAATTTAGTGAGGAGTTTGGCGCAGGTACGATATCAGTAGAGGTATATGCGGATATTGATTACAATCTTGTTAGTTCACGCGGATCAGACGGATATTCATCTTCAGCAACGTCATCTTTAGTTAATAATTCAGGGGTAATAGAGTTAATCTCAACGGAAGACGAAACAATATTTGCCTCCGATGGTTTATCTATTAGACTCACTGCTAAGAAGTTATTTAAACTATTCAAAAAGGATAGTGAGCTGAATCTGATCTACAAAGGCAATGTGTCGCCTGATTCGAACATTCCACACTTGATTTGTGGTGCTCAGGTGTCATCCAACTGTGTAATGGAGTTAATGGTTGCTGATGACTCTAAAGTTGAATCAGCAGGAACCGGACGATATCGCGTCATCTTACCCGGATATATGGCAGGGAAAAGCAATTATATCGTACAGTTAACGGCAGGATGGAGTGATAATATAATCACCCTTGATGGCAAAGATACGGCTTATAACTGTTTCTATGTGGCTACATGGCAAAGCCCGGGAGTGAGAGAAAACTCAGCGTTCACTTATATGGTGTATCGTGCACGATAATTTTAATTACATTTGTAACAACTTAAAAACTAAGAATATGAAAAAGGTATTATTTCTATTGACGTTAATTATGTTCGTTGTTTCATGCAGCGAAGACGAAAAAACTAAAAATGGGCTCAATCCGTATGATTCAGCAATTGTTAAAGCTGCCAGCGGAACAAAGAGTGTAATTTTCGATGATCTGACAAGTTATCAAGACTCAATTGATGCGATATTCAATGTGCCTGAGTTTGAGATGAGAGTTATTATCTCAGGAGTACCAGGAAGAACGGGTATACTAAAGGAAGAGGTAGATCGTCCAAAGCAAGAATTCCAATTGCAAAATCGATGGGTAGTAAATCAGAATATAGAGAACGGACCGTATGTATTAGGTGCGTTAGCTGATGCATCAGAATTAATCATTATGAGAAGCTATTCAGACGGAAGCTACTTTTATTTTGACACAATCGCTTATGTGCCTAAAAAGATACTTATAGATACCGGTAATAAGATCAAAGCTGAATTCGCCAAAGAGAATTATGACGAATGCCGCAGATTGTTTCAAACAGAATATAAGTTCAAACCAATCGATGCCGCAGGCTACGAAAAGCTAAAAGCAGCCGGATTGAATTAAAAGAAAAGACCAATCAAATAGTATTTAAACGCTATTTGATTGGTCTTTTTTGTGTCTAATTCGTTCAGAAAGTGATGTGTGCAAAAAATAAATATCATTTCGTTTCTCCAAATCCCTCTGTCCAAGTACCTTAAAAGTATCATTTCGTTTTCCAAAGCAGTATTATTTCGTTTTGCCGATTATACATTTGTTTGTTATGCAATGCGGACGCCCACCAGGCGTCCCTACAGCGCTGTCCCTAATCCCGTTATTGCCTTTTTTGCGCACCCCTTATTGTCTTTCTTCGCTCTTCTCTTTCTTTTTCCCGATCAGATATACGGGATGGTAGGTGAGGGGGGCGTATCCGTGATGCATCCAGAGTGTTCTGAAGCGGCTTTCGAAGGCGATGAGTTCGTGAAGAGAGGCTCCGTTGCCTAATCCGCCCATGACTCCTGTGTTTTTGATATGTCGCAGAATGTTTCGGACATCGGGGAACCGGAGCGTAATAGTCTCTTCTTTTACTGCATGAATATCGAAATGAGCCGAGAATTTTTCGGTGAGTTCTTCGATACTCATGTAGTTGAGGCTTTTGCCACCGGCTTCACGAATCTCGATGAAGTTCTGAGGGCCGAAGGTGGAAAGGGCGATTATGCCATCGGGATTGAGCGATTCGTCGCATTTTGCAAAGAATGTGTCGAGGTTGCTGAACCACTGGATGGATGATGCCGAGAGAATCAGATCGAAAGAGTTGTTCCACTCTGTTTGCTCGGCGTCGCCAATGAGAAAGCGGGTCTTGGGTATGTCGGTGAAACAGTCTGAAATATCATAGATGTCGTTGAGCGTTACCTGCTTACCTGTATTATGTATGTAGTTGCGGGTAAGAAAGCCCGTGCCGCAGCCTATTTCGAGAATTTCGGCACAGCCGGCAGGGTCAATAACGGTTTGAGTCATTGACCAGAGTCTGGCAGCTATGTCGCGTTGGGTAACTGCTTCTGTTTCGTAGCTTGAAGCTGCCTTTCGGAAGCGTTCCTTTAAGAGAGCTTTATTCATATCATTTATAGTATAGAGTCGAATCGTGCGTAATGTGCGATGGGAAGAATGACTACGTTTCCGTTTTCACGCCATGCGTTTTGCTGGTTGATGAACGGAAAAATAAGATCGTTTTCTCCGATAATTACTTTATCCCATTGAAAATCGGGTGTCGTGTTTACAGCCTGATTGCCGATTGCTGCGAGTTCTTCACGCAGGGATTCTATATCCCGTTGGGGTGCCTGAGCAGAAAAGCCGGCAATCAGTTCTTTGTCGGAATTGCACATCCGGCGATTGAACCGTTCGAGATTCTTCGGGCTCAGAGAGTGAAGTGTTCCTTCGAATACGGCACAGGGAATTCCTTTCGTGTCGTGAACAGGGGTCATTGTCCCATTGACGGCAGTACGTTCGGTGAAACGAATGTCTGTATTTCCGAATGTGACAGCAGCTGCACGCACTCCCATAGACCAGGCTGTCAGACGAATGGTGTCATACGTGTGCAGGAGGCTGAGATCGAAAGTCATGTCTGTATAATCGTAACAGATCATAAGGTCTTCCTCTTGTGCAGACAATGCGGTGAAAGGATGCGGATCCATTCCCCATCCCGCAAAAAAGATATGCAGGGAGCGGGAATTGCTCTGACGGATTATATGCTGTATCATAGCGTTATTGTTTTGATTGTGGCTAAAAACTCCTTCATTTCATTCAGGGGCAGATCGGCACGCAAGGATAAGCGTATGCGGGCTGTTCCCTGCGGAACGGTAGGGGGACGAACGGCAAGTGCAAAGAATCCTTTGTCCTGAAGTTCAAGAGATAGTTCCATAGCTTTAGCGCTGTCGCCGACCATGAAAGGCATGATCTGACTGTTGCTGATACATGAACTAAAGCATTCGTCTTGTTTTAGCAAAGAGATGATAGCCCGCAGTTGCTCCCGTTCCCGGTTGAATGTACTCAGACGTTTCAGTATGAAGTAGCTCCAGTAAAGATTTACGGGAGGGAGTCCGGTAGTGAAAATGAGAGTACGCATGGTGTTGATGAGCAGCTCTTTGTGTTCGCCACTACAGATGACATAGGCTCCGACTCCTGCAAGTGCTTTACCGAATGTACCAACCAGAAAGTCGATTTCAGATATAAGATCTTGTTCTTCACAAATACCTAATCCGTTATTTCCGCGAACACCAACAGCATGAGCTTCGTCAATATAAAGCAGGATTTGCGGGAATTCTTTTTTCAGATCAACGAGTGCTTTTAGATCGGCTTCGTCTCCATCCATGCTGAAGAGTGATTCAGTGGCTATAAATATCCGGTTGTAGCTGCCTTGTTTATCTTGTATCAGTTTACGCAGATGTGCCATGTCGTTATGACGATAGCGAAAGGAATCGGCAACTGAAAGTTTGAGTCCGTCGATAATGCTTGCATGAACAAGCTTATCGGCAAGAATAAGGTCGGAGCTTCCGGCAAGTGCGGGAAGAATTCCCGTATTTGCGTGATAGCCACTATTGAAAATAAGGGCACCTTCGCGCTTGTACAAGGATTGAAGCAACTGCTCTACTTTTTCATAGATAGAAAAATTGCCGGTAAGCAGGCGTGAAGAAGAGGCCGAAAGACGAAGTGCATTCGACTGTGCGGCGATCTCCTGATAAAATTGTTCCTGAAGACGAAGATCGGAAGCTAACCCCAGATAATCATTCGATGACAGATTGAGTAGTTTCCGGTCATTGCCCGGAAATATATAAGCTCCTTCCTGCTCGTTGACACGAAGGGTGCGGTATTGTCCGCTTTGTTTTATTTTGTCGAGTCTGTTCATTGTTGTGCGTTGTTGTTTGTCTGACGAACGATTTTAATAAGTCCGGAGGTTAGTTTGCTTAACTGTTCAGGCGTAATGATAAACGGGGGCATGATGTAAACGAGTTTTCCGAACGGTCGTACCCAGATGCCTTCGTTCACAAACTGTTCCTGGATAACAGCCATATTAACCGGCTCTTTCATTTCTATGACTCCGATGGCACCCAGTACTCTAACCTCTTTTACCTGCTCAAGATTTCGTGCCGGTGCAAGTTCCTCGTTCAGTTGCTTTTCGATAGCAGCAACCTTTGATTCCCAGCCGGAGGAAAGAAGCAGTCGGGTAGAGGCGATAGCTGCACTGCATGCAAGCGGATTACCCATAAATGTGGGTCCGTGCATGAAGCATCCCGGTATTCCGGTAGAAATGGTAGTGGCTACTTCTTCCGTAGCAATGGTCGCGGCAAGCGTCATAGTACCTCCGGTTAAGGCTTTACCGATACACATGATGTCAGGTGTTACGCTTGTATGCTCAGTCGCAAACATCTTGCCGGTACGTCCGAATCCGGTAGCTATTTCGTCAAAAATGAGCAGAACATTGTATTTGTCACACAATTCGCGAAGCTTGTTCAGGTAATCAGCGCTATAGAAATGCATTCCTCCGGCTCCCTGTACGACAGGTTCGATGATAAATGCGGCAAGCTCACGGTGATGTTCACCGAAAGCCGTTTCAAGTATGGTAAGATCTTCTTTATTCAGAGCCTGACCGAACGGTGTTGTCGGAGACGGAATGAAAATGCGGTTTGGAAGAGCTGTCCCGAAAATACTGTGCATTCCTGTCTCGGGATCGCATACCGACATGGCATTCCATGTGTCGCCATGATAACCCGAACGAACGGTCATTATATTATTCTTCTCAGTATATCCTTTTGAAAAAGCATACTGAATAGCCATTTTAAGAGCAACTTCGACCGATACAGATCCGGAATCGGCAAAGAATATGCGGTCCGGTCCGGCAGGAAGTATGGACAAAAGTAATTTACCCAATTCGATAGCCGGCTTATGCGTGATTCCACCGAACATGATGTGCGACATGCTTTTGATCTGCTCGCCAATGGCCTGATTAATGACCTCGTTGTTATATCCGTGAACGGCACACCACCACGAAGACATGCCGTCAATGAGTTTACGTCCGTCTTCAAGTTCAATCTCAACTCCCTGAGCTCCTTTTACCTGATAGACAGTTAGCGGATTGATCATAGATGTATAGGGATGCCAGATGTGTTTTTTATCGAATTGTAAATCAGTCATAGTTTATAGCAAATAAAAAATCGGGTAGCAGATGACTGATAAGGATATAAGTCATCTGCTACCCGATTTGAGTATGTGTAAATCGGGTTGTTTTTAATAGAAGCGGGACATGCGGATTCAGAAGAATTTACAATAAGTAAACTCTCCGTAAACAGCATACCGGATAGTAAGTTCAGTAAAGCAGAAGGATCCTGTCCGGAAATCTGCAATTCGTCCTTGCTTGTATATGCTTCGGAATCGTGAGACAAAGCACGGCCAAAGATCAGTTCGTTTTTGCGTAGTGCCTGATCTGCAATGCCACAGCGAAGGCGACCTATGGAAATTTGTTTCCCTAAGCCGATGAAAATGGCATAGCTTTTGCGCGACCAGCGGCGAAAGTGGATGACTGATTTTATGATTGTCTGTTTGTGTCTCATATCCGGATACAAACATAAGGAAAGTTTTGAATTAACGATTCTTTCTTGTAAGAAAATAAGTGGGAAAAGTAAGATCAGTTATCTTTTAAGCGGGAAATAACAGAGAAGAAATAACGGATATCGTTCGGAAAAGGGCAAAAAAACCGTGAACTTCTCGGATGAGAAATCAACGGGTTTACACGCACAGGTCAATTGAAAATTTAAGCAAGGATCAGATGTAATATATATTAGTTAATTTGTGGTAGCCTGTAAAAGACAAACGAATTATGCAGCAGATTTAGCTGGCTCGTTTACCTTAGAAGCTGAAGTTGCGCAGTTGATAACTGCTTCAAGATCTGAAGTGTTTACAACATCAAATGTTTGAGTTAATCTGAAGTCGTCACAATCAATCATTACTGTACATTTGTTTTCTTCACTCATATCGACAATAGCAACGAATGCTTTGCCATCTTTTTGTGATTTAAACATAGAACGCTTGTTGCTTGGGTAATAAGTAAAACCAAAGTAAGCTAAATTACGGATCAATAAACCTTTAATAGTATTCATAATAATAAGTATTATAATGTGAAATGAATATGAGCACAATTGCCCGGTTAAGTTTATCTGACCTTACAAATTTTCAATGAACGTCTTGAATTCTGATAAGGAAAACCTATTCTTCCTTGAATTCGATACAAAGATAGAGGGTTTTATTTGTTCCTCCAAATAAGAAAATGCTTTTTTTTATCCTGGGATGCAAATTTGACAGGTTTGAAACAGGTCTGTAACCTGTTTGTAATATTCGTCTCGGTTTTGCCTTCTTTTTGTTAATTAGAAGGCAAAATTGTACGTCCGAACGGAGTGAAAGCCAGCCTCATTAATTTGAAGTGCTGAAGTCCGAAAGGGATTCCGATAATAGTAATACAAAAAAGAATGCCAAGCAGAAGATGCGTAAGCGCAATCCAGATTCCACCTATAAATAACCAGATGATATTCATAACAGTGGAAAGACATCCCGATGTTTCATTACTAGGTGTGACATCCTGACCAAAAGGCATCAGTGCAAGGATACCTAACTTGAAAACCTGCAAGCCGAACGGTATTCCGATAATTGTGCAACAAAGCAGAAAACCGGATATAAAATATTCGAGCGCAATTGCAAAGCCTCCAAAAATGATCCAAATAATATTACCTAAGCATCCCATAGCTGTTTGTTTTTATAATTAAAAACGAAATATCGGCAAAAATGTTTGATTGTAAATTATTTCGCTTTGTTTTTTAAGAAATATTTTTCACGTAAACATTTTTATGCCAATTTATGTTTATCAAATGCAGATTCGATGAATAGGCGGATTTTGAGTGAAATTCATCGTGTAATGATTACAAACAAAGATGTATTATTTCAATGAGATGATTGTTTTGTATTGAAATAATTATAAATTTGTGGTATTAATATTAATTGAATATGAAATCAAATATTGCTGTTCGGATATTTCGCTTTTATTATGAGGGCTTTAGAGATATGACGCTGGGCAAGACGCTCTGGTTTATAATACTGCTTAAGCTCTTTATCATGTTTGCGATACTAAAAGTTTTTTTCTTTCCTAACTTTCTGGGTTCGAGATTCGATTCGGACAAAGAGAAGTCAGAATATGTAGGAACACAATTAGTCGAAAAAGGAAAATAAATATAACTATTAATCAAAAGTAATAAGTCTTATGGAAGAAGCAGTACTATGGTCAAGAGCACAGTTTGCCCTTACGGCTATGTATCACTGGTTGTTTGTGCCATTGACACTTGGTTTAGGCGTGTTGATGTCTATCATGGAAACCATGTATTATAAAACCGGGAAAGAGGAATGGAAAGTGTTGACGAAATTCTGGATGAAACTTTTCGGTATAAACTTCGCAATAGGTGTGGCAACAGGTTTGATCCTGGAGTTTCAGTTCGGGACAAACTGGTCAAACTACAGCTGGTTTGTCGGTGATATATTTGGTGCACCTCTGGCAATTGAAGGTATTATGGCTTTCTTTCTGGAGGCAACATTCGTAGCAGTCATGTTTTTTGGGTGGGATAAAGTAAGTAAAGGATTTCACCTTACTTCTACCTGGTTAACAACATTAGGTGCAAGTATTTCAGCTTTGTGGATTCTGGTTGCAAACGCATGGATGCAGTATCCGGTAGGAATGGAATTTAATCCCGATACGGTAAGAAATGAGATGGTTGACTTCTGGGCGCTGGTGACATCGCCCGTAGCTGTAAATAAGTTCTTTCACTCGGTGCTTTCGGGCTGGGTGGTTGCTTCTGCATTTGTGATTGGTGTGAGTGCATGGCTGATTATGAAAAACCGTAATGTAGAGCTGTGTAAGAAAAGTATAAAGATTGCTGCACCGTTTGGTGTTGTTGCGATGCTTCTTGCTATCTATACAGGCGATGGATCGGCTTATCAGGTGGCACAGAAACAACCAATGAAGCTTGCTGCCATGGAAGGATTGTATGCAGGCTCGGATCATCAGGGACTCGTGGCTTTTGGTATATTGAATCCAGAGAAAATACGAGCAAATGATAGTATAAATCCATTCTTGTTTAAAATGGAAATTCCAGACTTATTATCGTTTCTTGCTTATCGTAGAGCTGATGCTTTTGTGCCGGGAGTTGATGATTTGCTTAACGGTGGATTTAAACTTGAAAACGGAGAAACAGCTTTGTCTGCAAAAGAGAAAATGGCTCGTGGATCACTTGCTGTAAGCGCTTTGAAAGATTATAAAATGGCTAAGAAAAGCGGTGATGAACTGAAAGCTCAGGAAAGTCTGAAGACAATCCGTGATAATTATGCTTATTTCGGTTATGGATATGTGCCAAACGAACAAGCTCTGGTTCCTCATGTGCCTCTTACATTCTATGCATTCCGTGTAATGGTGTTGCTTGGGTCAGCCCTTTTGTTCTTCTTTATTCTGGTTTGGATTCTGAATGCGAAAAATCTGCTGCAAAAAAATCGCTGGTTCCTTTATCTGTGTATCCTGGCAGTGCCTGTAGCCTATGCTGTTTCTCAGGCAGGATGGGTGACAGCAGAAGTGGGTCGTCAGCCTTGGGTAATTGAAGGTATCATGCCTACGTTCGCTGCTATGTCTGATGTAAGCGCTGCATCTGTGAAAACAACCTTCACAATATTCAGTGTTTTATTTACTACTTTGCTGATCGCAGAAGTGGGTATCATGTTTAAGCAAATTAAAAAAGGATTCGAATAGGATTCGTAGCATAACAATATAACTGTTGAAGCAATGGATTATACATTATTACAACACTACTGGTGGTTTGTTATATCACTTTTAGCCTCGCTCCTGGTTTTTCTTCTATTTGTACAGGGCGGTCAGACAATGATTTATACGATTGGTAAAAATGAGCTTGAGAAAACAATGCTTATAAACTCACTCGGAAGGAAATGGGAGTTTACTTATACAACGCTTGTTGTATTCGGTGGCGGATTCTTTGCATCTTTCCCGCTGTTTTACTCAACCAGTTTTGGTGGGGCATACTGGGTATGGATGATTATTCTTCTCTGTTTTGTAATTCAGGCTGTTGCCTATGAGTTCCGGATGAAGAAAGGGAATTTTCTCGGACAGAAAACTTATGAGATATTTCTGATGATTAACGGCTTCGGTGGATTGATACTTATCGGTACAGCCGTTGGTACATTCTTTACAGGGTCGGAATTCCTTGTAGATAAAGATAACATTACGGACACGATGATGCCTGTA
>JBOFDD010000004.1:0-2045 GCA_051646645.1 Bacteroidales bacterium
ACGAACCACTCAATGCGATCGATATTTTTGGTTGGTGCTACTGCTACGTGTATTTTAAAATCACGATCAGGAGCCTGATCTATTACTTCGAGAATTTCCACCGCACAGCGTTTGTGGTGGGCACGGGTAATGCGTGAACGAAAGAAGTGGCCGTTTCCGTCTGTAACCATGATTTCTTCTCCTTCTGTGAGACGAAGTACTTTTGTACAGTGCTGAGACTCTTCTTCAGATAATTCTCCTGTAAGAAGAATATCCGGCGAATAAAATATATGCATAAGTTTCCTGGTTTATTTTCAATAAAAAAGAGGTTAACCATTTCTGATTAACCTCTGCAAAAATAATATTTATTTTTTGTATTATCCGAGAATTGCTCCAACGATCGTTGCTGACATACAAGATGACAATGCTCCTGCAACCATTGCAAGCGGACCGTACTGTGTCAGCCACTCGCGTTTGTTTGGTGCAAGTGAACCAATACCTCCGATCTGGATACCAATCGAACTGATATTCGCAAATCCGCAAAGAATAAATGTCACCATGATGATAGATTTCTGTTCAAGGAATGCTCCTGCATCTTTAAGTGCAACGAAATCGGCATAGGCTACAAACTCGTTGATGATTAGTTTCTTTCCTAACAAACCTGCTACTAATGGAACATCTGATGATCCTACACCCATAAGCCATGCTAGCGGAGTGAACAGCATACCTAAGATAAACTCAAGGTTAAACTGCTGGAACTGTCCGTCAGTAATTCCTACAACCCATTCATTAAGCCCGGTAAAACGTCCGATAAGACCTCCTAACAGGTAGTTTGCAAATGTTACGAATGCAATAAACACAAGAAGCATTGCTGCTACGTTTACTGCCAGCTTCACCCCTTCTGAACCTCCATTAGAAATGGCATCCAGAGCGTTACTACCCACTGACTCAGAAGAAACAACCAGTCCATCATTTGTTTTCTCTGTCTGAGGCATCAGAATTTTAGAGAACACAATTGCTGCCGGTGCTGCCATTACGGATGCTGACAACAAATATTTTGCGTACATCAGACGAGCTACCGGATCGCCTCCTCCAAGCAGTCCGATGTAAGCTGCCAACACACCACCTGCAATAGTAGCCATACCTGCTGTCATCACAAGGAAGATTTCAGAGCGGGTCATTTCAGGCAGATACTTTTTACTCATCAAAGGAGCTTCTGTTTGCCCTAAGAATATGTTAGCTGATACTGTCAATCCTTCCGCACCTGAAATATTCAGTACTTTTTTCAAAGCCCAGGCAATTACTACTACTACTTTCTGAATGATGTTCAGATAATAAAGTAAGCTTGTCAGTGCTGAGAAGAAAATGATTGTCGGCAACACCTGGAATAGGAAAATGTAGCCTGTTTTGTTCAAATCAACTAAATCTCCTAACAAGAATTCGGTACCTGCTTTCGTAAAATCAAGGATCTTAACAAAGACTTTACCAAAAGTTTCGAAGAAGTCTCCGACAAATGGAACATAAAGAATACCCACAGCTAATAAAATCTGAAGAGATAATCCCACTCCTACCTGTTTCCAGTTTATTGCACGGCGATTTCTGCTAAAAAGAACCGCAATACACAAAAGTGAAAAAATCCCAAGTAACCCTCTGAGCAGAGAAGTCATTGTAAAACCTGCACCCTGAAGAACATGATGCGGATTAGTCACTTTTGCTGTTTGAACAGCTGCAATTGAATCTGCTGCAAGAGTTGAGTCAACCATTGCAGGCTCTACAGCCATTAATCCTGTAAAACTTAGCAAGAAAATTGCAGTCAAAACAGGTTTCAGAATTGTTTTCTGTGGATTCATATATTAATTAATATAGTTTTGATTATTTATTTCAGTTAGTCAAAAGTATACAAAGGTAATAATATAACATTATATTACACTTGATTTATTTCTGTTTTATTCTGAAAAAACCAAGAAAAAAGGTACATTTGCTTTTAAATAGTACAATGAAGTCATCCTGACTTTTGGAAAAGTCTAAAATTGATTAATGCCCAAAAGTCAAAATAACTTCAATTT
>JBOFDD010000005.1:0-6702 GCA_051646645.1 Bacteroidales bacterium
AACTTTGCTTAACTTTGGAGCCGTAAGTCGTCAAGTCGCCGAGGAAATGGTATTAGGCGTAAAGGAACTGCTAAAGGCTGATGCTGCCGTTGCAGTTACCGGAATTGCCGGACCTGATGGAGGAACTGAAGTGAAACCCGTCGGTACAGTGTGGATAGCTTCTTACTGCAGCGGAAAACTCATTTCACGTATGTATCGTTACGGAAATGACCGTGAGCAGAATATAATCCGAACTGCAAACGATGCACTCTTGTTGCTTGCACAAATGATTGAAAATTAGAAGTTATTCCGATTTTTTTTCATAAATAACTTGTGTGATAAGGATAAATTGATTTACTTTGCACTCTGTTTGTGAAGGCAGTGTACAGAAAACAATAAATAAAAAATTAAGATAGCGATGTCTAAGATTTGTCAAATTACCGGAAAAAAAGCAATGGTTGGCAACAACGTTTCTCACTCTAAGAGAAGAACTAAAAGAACGTTCAATGTCAACTTGTTCAGAAAGAAGTTCTACTGGGTAGAACAAGAGGAATGGATCGACCTAAACATTTCAGCGTCTGGGTTGCGTACAATTAACAAAGTAGGTCTAGATGCGGCTATTACAGCAGCAATCGAAAAGGGTTATTTAAAAGAAATTCGTATTATCGGATAAGGAGATTGAACAATGGCAAAAAAGGCAAAAGGTAATAGAGTACAAGTGATTTTGGAATGCACTGAGCATAAAACAAGTGGTATGCCAGGCATGTCTAGATACATCACGACTAAGAATAGAAAAAATACAACTGAAAGAATGGAATTGAAAAAATACAATTCTATCCTTAAAAAAGTAACTGTTCATAAAGAGATTAAATAAGATAACTCATGGCAAAGAAAACCGTAGCATCATTACAAACAGGTGAAGGCCGTACTTTTTCGAAAGTAATCAAAATGGTTAAATCATCAAAAACAGGAGCTTATACATTCCAAGAGGAAATGGTTCCTAACGATAAAGTAAAAGATTTTTTCGCAAAGTAATTTGCTGAAAATAAAATATAAAAAAACTTTCCTGAGCAGATTTATCTGTCCGGGAAAGTTTTTTTTTATTCAACGAATTCACTACTTTTGTAGAGATTTCGTGCGTGCAAAATTCTTGCTAAACTGCACTTATAGAACAGAATGCAAGGCGGATCGTTGATTTTAACCCTATAAAATTCAAGCAAAACACCATTATGGGAATATTCAGCTTCTTTTCAAAAGACAAGAAGGAAACCCTCGACAAAGGGTTATCTAAAACCAAGGAGAGTGTCTTCTCGAAACTCTCGCGCGTCATTGTGGGTAAATCCAAGGTAGACGATGATGTTTTAGACCGTTTGGAAGAGGTACTTATCACTTCTGATGTAGGCGTTGAGACAACGCTGAAAATCATTACGCGTATCGAAAAAAGAGCAGCTAATGACAAGTACGTAAGTCAGGATGAACTGAACGAGCTACTTAAAGATGAAATCGCTGCACTTCTGACAGAAAACAACACGGATGATGTTGCGGAGTTTACAGTCCCTAAAGACAAAAAACCATACGTTATCATGGTGGTTGGTGTTAATGGTGTAGGTAAAACAACAACGATCGGTAAACTGGCATATCAATTCAAAAAAAGCGGATTGAATGTCTACCTTGGAGCAGCCGATACATTCCGCGCAGCAGCTGTCGAACAGCTTTGCATCTGGGGTGAAAGAGTCGGAGTTCCGGTAGTAAAACAAAAAATGGGTTCTGATCCTGCTTCGGTAGCATTTGATACCCTAAGCTCTGCTAAAGCAAATAATGCCGACGTAGTTATTATTGACACAGCAGGACGTCTTCACAATAAGATCGGCCTGATGAATGAGCTTACAAAGATCAAAAATGTAATGGAAAGAGTGATTCCCGGAGCACCTCACGAGGTTCTTCTGGTATTGGACGGATCAACCGGACAAAACGCTTTCGAACAGGCTAAACAATTTACAGCAGCAACTGAAGTAAATGCATTAGCTATTACAAAACTGGATGGGACAGCAAAAGGTGGAGTTGTGATCGGAATCTCCGATCAATTCAAAACGCCTGTAAAATATATCGGACTTGGCGAACGCATGGAAGACCTGCAGGTTTTCAACCGTCGCGAATTTGTCGATTCTTTATTTGGCGGAGAAAAACTCTAAATCACAATAATTCAGAGATTCAAGGTAGTTTAAAATAATTATAACAATAATGCTGATTATTTCATACTACTTCCAAACGGAATAAGCAGAAGAAGAGCGAATTTAAATAATTCTAACTTCTTCAGCCTATTCCGTTTTTATGCAATAATTCTTTATGGTAAAAAACAAGGTTGACATCATTACATTAGGTTGCTCTAAGAATCTGGTAGACTCAGAGCAGCTATTAAAACAGTTACAGGTAAAAGGCTATTCAGTAGCTCACGATTCAGACAACGTTGACGGAGAAATTGTAGTAATCAATACCTGTGGATTTATTGGTGATGCAAAAGAAGAATCAATTGATATGATTCTTCAGTTTTGTGAGGCAAAAAAAAGCCGTAAGATTAAGAAGCTTTACGTGATGGGATGTCTGTCAGGACGCTACATCAATGAGCTGCCTGCGGAAATACCTGAGGTAGACAAATTTTACGGCAAATTTAACTGGAAAGAGCTGTTAGCCGATCTTGGGACAGCATATGATGATCGTTTACATAATGAACGTGTTTTGACCACGCCTTCTCATTATGCATATGTAAAGATCGGAGAAGGATGCAACCGCACTTGTGCTTATTGCGCTATTCCGATTATTACCGGAAAATATCAATCCCGGACAATTGAAGACATAGAAGACGAAGTAAAAAAACTCGTGGCTCAGGGAGTTAAAGAGTTTCAGTTCATCGCTCAGGATCTTACATTCTACGGATGGGACATTTACCGTGAATTCAAGATTGCAGAACTTGTTGAACGTGTTGCCGACATTCCGGGCGTAGAGTGGATTCGTTTACATTATGCTTATCCGGCACAATTCCCGATGGACTTGCTTCGTGTTATGCGTGAAAAAGAAAACGTATGTAAGTATCTGGACATTGCTCTTCAGCATATCAGTGATCCTGTATTATCCCGCATGAAACGCCATGTAACAAAAGAGAAAACATACGAACTGATGAACAAGATCCGCGAAGAGGTTCCGGGCATTCACCTTCGTACGACTCTGCTTGTCGGATTTCCGGGCGAAACTGAACAAGACTTCGAAGAGCTTCAGCAGTTTGTTAAAGATATGCGCTTCGAACGTATGGGTGCATTCCCCTACTCTGCCGAAGAAGATACATACTCGTATAAACACTACGAAGATGATATTCCCGAAGAAGTTAAGCAAGAGCGAATGGATATCATCATGGCTTTGCAGGAACAAATTGCAGCTGAACACAGTCAGTCTAAAGTAGGACAAAAACTGAAAGTGATTATTGATCGCGAAGAAGGCGACTACTACATTGGTCGTACCGAATTTGACACTCCGGAGGTTGACCCTGAAGTGCTTATCGAAAAAGAAAAAGAACTACAGATCGGAGAAATGTACATGGTTGAGATTACCGGTGCACAGGTATTTGATCTTTACGGTACGGTTATCGACTAATCCGTATTTTCAAACATAAAAAAAGGGCTATCTATATGTTTACAACATAATGGATAGTCCTTTTTTCATCAAGGAGAAAGCACCTCTCCGGCTCTCTTCTTTCTTTTAGTTTATTGATGTTGTCCGATGAGTTTTACCAGATGGTCAGCAGAAATAACTCCCGAATGACGCCATACAACTTCGCCTTTCTTAAAAAGCATAAGCGTAGGCACAGATTGTATACGATAATGAAGTGATAGCTCTTCATTTTTATCTACATCCACTTTCAGCACCTTTACTGAATCGCCTATTTTAGCTTTAAACTCATCCAAAATAGGCGCCATCATTTTGCAAGGACCACACCAGGTTGCAAAGAAATCAACTAATGTAAAATCTTCACTATTGATAATATCTTGAAATTTGTCCATAACCTAAGTTTTTTAGCAGATTATTCGGATTTTAATTATTTAATAATAAAACAAAGATCCCCGTTAAAAGTTTGACCATCAATCGGCTCTTTCTTTAAGGTAATGTTTATCCAGACCATCCTCCTGTACAGAATCAGGGATCCGAATAGATCCAAACAGATTAATCACACGCAATAAAAGATAGGTTACTATGAACGAATAAGCTGCCACAAACAAAGCCCCCAGTGACTGAACCATGATCTGGTGACCACTTGCATAGACAGCATTCACTTCGCTTACAGCAAGAAAACCGATAAGAATCGTTCCGGTAAATCCGCCCATACCATGAACACCCCATACGCCCAGGGCATCATCCCAACGCATTTTTTTGGTAAAGGAAAGAAAAAAGAAGCAGACAAAAGGTGCAACAATACCTACCAAGACAGCTCCTTGAGGATTGATATAGCCCGAAGCAGGCGTAATGGTTGCCAGACCAGCCACAGCTCCTGTCATAAATTCAACCAGTGAGAATTTTTTATCACGCATATAAGCCAGCATAACCCATATCATTGCTGCAAATCCGGCTGCAATACCGGTATTGGTAAACGCAATAGCAGCTGTTTCGCCACTGGCTAAGGCTCCTCCTGAATTAAAACCAAACCAGCCGAACAGAAGAATAGATCCCCCGATTGCCATCCATACCGTATTTCCGGGAGCATCATTCGTAATATACGCACGTCGTCCAAAGTAGATTACAGATGCCAGAGCGGCAAATCCGGCTGCCACGTGAATAACGGTACCTCCGGCATAATCAACAAATCCCCAGTCGCTAAGGAACCCTCCTCCCCAGACCCAGTGTGCTACCGGGAAGTAAATCAGTAGGTTCCAGAATACCATCAGCTTGATCCACCCGCCCAGTTTCATCCGGTTAGCAAAGGCACCGGTCATCAAAGGAGCTGTTATAATCGCAAACATCAGCTGATACATAAAAAACATCAGAAACGGGATTTGCGACCCGTAATGCGGATTGATCGTAAAATCGACATCCTTAAGCTTAAAGTAACTGACAGGATTTCCGATAATACCCCACAAATCGTCACCAAAGACAAATGAAAAACCACCCAGAACCCATAAGATTGTTACGACACCCACACTAAGAAAAGTGTACATCATCATTGTTAAAGCATTCTTCTTTTCGACAAGTCCCCCATAAAAAAAGGCCAGACCGGGAGTCATAAAGAATACAAGCACTGTGGTTATCACCATAAAAGCAACGTCACCATTATTGATTGTTCCATTCATATCCGTAAATGTTTCATATTGATAATAATATATCCTAATAACATTAGAAACAGAGCAAAAGTTTAAGAGCGAAAGGTTTAGTAAATCAGGCTTTTTTTATAAGTTTGCAGAATAATTATATAGCCGTAATCTGCATAAGTCTAACCTTTTTCGTATTTTTGTTTGAACGGATAGACATTGCCGCTTACTTTTTTGAAGAAAAGAATAAAATAAAAATATATTCCTATGAAATTTGTAGTATCAAGCACCGATTTCTTAGCTCATCTGCAAACAATTGGCAGAGTCATTAACAGTAAAAATACAATTCCGATCCTGGATAGTTTTCTATTCACATTAGACCAGGATGTGCTGACAATTAAAGCGTCAGACGGAGAAACAACATTAGAAACTTCTATACGTGTTGCTGATGCAGAAGGCAGTGGGCTTTTTGCTATTCCTGCTAAAATGCTTGTTGACCCGATTCGTGAATTGCCTGAACAACCACTGGTGTTTGAAATCAACGATACGAATCTGGAAGTATTTATCTATTTCCAAAATGGAAAATACAATCTTATCGGACAAAGCGGCGAGACTTACCCAATGTCTCCGGAGCTTACAGCAAACAGCCTTAGTCTGAAAACAGATGTTGAAATGCTTCTTAACGGAGTAACTAAAACTTTGTTTGCTACTGCTGACGATGAGCTTCGTCCTGTAATGAACGGTATTTATTTCGACATTGATCAGGAGTCAATCACATTTGTAGCATCTGACAGCCACAAGCTGGTACGTTTCAAAAACGCGATGATCCGCTCCGAAATGAAATCTTCATTCATCCTTCCTAAAAAACCGGCTAACATGTTGAAAAACATTCTGCCAAAAGAAGAAGGTGAAGTAACTATACAGTTTGACGACCGCAATGCGTATTTTACATTCTCAAACTATCGCATGATCTGCCGTTTGATCGAAGGAAGATTCCCGAACTACAATGCTGTAATTCCTCAAGCATCACCATTCAAACTGATCATTGACCGTGTTTTACTTATGGCTGCCCTTCGCCGTGTTTCTCACTTCTCGAATCAGGCAAGTAACTTAGTAAAACTACAGATCTCTGAAAACCAGATCGTAATTTCGGCTCAGGATATCGACTTCTCTACTGCTGCAGAAGAACGCCTGACTTGCCAGTACAGCGATTCTCCGATTAACATCGGATTTAAATCGTCTTTCCTTGTTGAAATTTTGAACAACATAAATTCAACTGAAATCTGCCTGGAGCTTACCGACTCTTCCCGTGCCGGTGTTATCACTCCGCTTGAGCAAAACGAAGGCGAAGACCTTCTGATGCTTTTGATGCCGATGATGTTGAACGACTAAAAAACTAAATAGGCATGCAATTAAACCTGAAAAATCCGAT
>JBOFDD010000006.1:0-6592 GCA_051646645.1 Bacteroidales bacterium
AAAAACTAAATAGGCATGCAATTAAACCTGAAAAATCCGATTGTCTTTTTCGATTTGGAAGCGACCGGAATAAACATCACATCAGACCGTATCGTAGAAATTTGCTACGTGAAAATTCATCCGAACGGGACTGAGGATATTAAAACCAGACGTATTAATCCTGAAATGCCAATACCGGCTGAGGCAACGGCTATTCACGGAATTACTGACGAAATGGTTGCCGACTGTCCGACTTTCAAAACCATCGCTAAAAGCCTGGCTCAGCAAATCGAAGGATGTGATTTGGCAGGGTATAATTCAAATCGTTTTGACATCCCTATGCTCATGGAAGAGTTCCTGAGAGCAGGTGTTGATATTGATCTGAGCAAGCGTAAATTCATCGATGTACAGACAATCTTTCACAAGATGGAACAACGTACTCTTTCGGCAGCATACAAATTTTACTGCGAAAAAGAGCTGATTGATGCACATAGTGCAGAAGCAGATACAATGGCCACTTATGAAATTCTGAAAGCACAGCTCGACAGATACCCCGATGCTCTTCAAAATGACATGCACTTCTTATCAGACTTCTCGCGTCAGAACCGCAATGTGGATTTCGCCGGAAGAATCGTTCTTAACGATGACGATGTGGAAGTGTTCAACTTTGGGAAATATCGCGGAAAACCGGTAGTAGACGTTCTTAAGAATGATCCCGGTTACTATGGATGGATTATGCAGGGAGACTTTACTTTACATACAAAGAAAGTTCTTACCAACATTAAACTACGTGAATTTAGTAAATAATCTAAACTAATAAATTACAAGTTATAGAAGTCACTTCCTCTCTCGACAGAGCGAACACCTCTGTAACTTGTAATTTCTTTATAAGCTATGCTTAAAGGTAAAAACATACTATTAGGAGTTACCGGAAGTATTGCTGCCTACAAAGCAGCTCAGTTGATTCGTCTTCTGGTAAAAAAAGGTGCAACAGTTCAGGCACTTATGACTCCTGCAGGAAAAGAGTTTATCACTCCGCTAACTCTTTCTACGCTAACGGGACGTCCGGTATACAGTGATTTCTTTTCTGAAAAAGATGGTCGCTGGCACAGTCATGTAAGTCTTGGCCTATGGGCTGATGCGATGCTTATTGCTCCGGCAACGGCATCTACCATAGGTAAAATGGCTCACGGAATAGCAGACAACCTTCTGGTTACGTGTTATATGTCATGCAAAGCTCCTGTATTTGTAGCTCCTGCAATGGACCTCGATATGTATGCACACCCCTCAACTCATACCAATCTGGATCTGCTTCGTTCATTCGGCAATCAGATTATTGAACCTGCTGCCGGCGAGCTTGCCAGCGGGTTGATTGGGAAAGGACGTATGGACGAACCTGAAAACATCGTTGCTTATCTCGAAAACTACTTTGCTTCCCGTCAGGAATTGAACGGAAAGCGTGTAGTGATTACAACAGGTCCGACTTACGAAAAATTAGATCCGGTTCGTTTTATCGGTAACTATTCTTCAGGCAAAATGGGTTATGCTCTCGCAGAGACCTGTGCCGAAGCCGGGGCTGAAGTAACGCTTATCTCGGGACCGGTGGATCTGAAAACAGTTCATCCGAATATCAAACGCATAGACGTTGAATCTGCCGAAGAGATGTATAATGCAACTATGGAGGCACAACCGGAGGCAAATGCAATTATTCTTTGTGCTGCCGTTGCAGACTTCACACCCGAGACTCGTGCCGAAGAAAAAATTAAACGTGAGAAGGATGATCTGACCATCAGACTCAAGCCCACTAAAGATATTGCGGCATCTGTCGGTGCGAATAAAAAAGAGGGACAGGTTCTTGTCGGATTTGCATTGGAAACTCAGAACGAGCTTGAGAACGCACAAGGAAAACTGACTCGCAAGAACCTGGATTTCATCGTGCTCAACTCTTTACGAAATAAAGGTGCAGGATTCCGTGTTGATACAAATCAGATTACGATTATCGAACGCAACGGAACTGAGAGTTCATTCGAACTGAAATCAAAATCGGAAGTCGCTGAAGATATCGTTTCTGTACTGAAGAAATACCTCAACGGGACGAAGTAACCGCTACTTATTCTTATAATTCCTTTAACTAAGACGCCAAGAGCTATGCATCGTGTTTTATTTTCGGTTCTGTTTATTCTGGTTTCACTTTCTACCCTGTTCAGTCAGGAACTGAAAGTGCGGGTTGACGTAAACAGTGATAAAATTCAGGGAACAAACAAACAACCGTTTCAGACTCTGCAAACTAAGCTTACCGAATTTATGAACGAGCAGAAATGGAGTGATGCTAAGTTTTCAACCAACGAGAAAATCGAAGCTTCATTCATTCTTACTCTTACCGAAGTGGATGGCGAAAACTACAAAGGTGAGCTACAGATCCAGGCTAAGCGTCCGGTCTACAACTCTTCTTACAAAACGACTCTGCTTAACCTGCGTGACGTAAGTATCGATTTTGTTTTCCGTGAGTTCGAACCATTGCATTTCAACATCAACGCTATAGAAAGCAATCTGACTGCAATCATGGCTTTCTATGCTTATTATATCCTTGGCACCGACTTTGACAGCTTTTCTCCGCTTGGCGGAACTCCTTTCTACCAGCAGGCACAAACTATAGCCTCAACACAACTCTCATCCGGAGGTACCGGATGGAATCCTTCTGAAGGGAAAAGAAGCCGCGGATTGCTCATCAAAGATGCGCTGGACGAATCGTCAAAGACATACCGCGAACTCTGGTATAATTACCATCGCCTCGGGCTGGACGAAATGAGCAGCAGTGTTGAAAAAGGAAGATTAAAGATAACAGCATCGTTGCCTGCACTCAAGCAACTACGGTCGGATCGTCCTATGACAACGCTCATCACCACTTTCGGAGATGCCAAACTGGACGAAATCCCCGAAATTTACTCGAAGAGCGGGGGAGCTGAGAAAGAAGAGATTTATAAACTTCTTGCAGAACTCTTCCCGACTCAACGCAATCGTTTTGAATCTTTACGTACCAATCAGTAACTTAACATGATTAAGTCTTTATATATACGTAACTTTGCTCTGATCGATTCTCTGGAAATCGATTTCGACAAAGGATTTACAACTATTACCGGCGAAACCGGAGCAGGTAAATCAATCATCCTTGGTGCTCTTTCGCTTATTCTGGGTCAGAGAGCCGATTCGAAAGCGCTTAAAGACAGTGAGTCAAAAAGTGTCATCGAAGGTCATTTCGATCTGTCTGCTTATGCACTCGAACCTTTTTTTACTGAGAATGAAATCGAATACGATGCCGAGCATTGTATTCTACGTCGCGAACTGTTTCCCGGAGGCAAATCAAGAGCATTTGTCAACGATACACCGGTCAATCTGAATCAGCTCAAAGAGCTCGCTTCCCAACTGATCGACATACACTCTCAACACCAGAACTTGCTACTTTCCGATGCAACTTATCAGCTGCGGGTATTAGACACGCTGGCGGGCACTTTACCCGATTTAGACTTGTATCTGATAGAATTCAAAAAGTACAGAAAGCTGAATCGTGAACTAAAGCAGCTAAAAGAAGACGTATCGCGCAACAGACAGGAGGAAGATTATCTACGCTTTCAGTTCGAACAACTTGACAGCGCACAACTTCAGGATGGCGAACAGGAACTTCTCGAAGCTGAACTCGATCAGTTGAATCATGCCGAAGAAATTAAAGGTGGACTTTATAAGATCTATCAGCTGATTCAGTCTGACGAAAACGGGCTAATCATTCCTCTGAAGGAAGCAGTCCATACGGCATCTGCACTTCAGCGGGTATATCCTAAAATTAAAGACCTGCTTGAACGTCTTGAAAGCAATCTGATTGATCTGAAAGATATTGCTGCTGAAGCCGAAGACAGTGCCGATTCTGTTGAATTTAATCCTGAGCGTTTGCAATGGATACAAAACCGACTGGACGTAATCTATACACTTCAGCAAAAACACAACGCTCAGTCTGTGAGTGAACTGATAGCACTTTATGCACAATTGGATGAGCGCCTGCAACAAATGGATAATTCAGATGAGGCAGTTCTGCAATTCGAAAAAGCATTACTTGATCAAAAAGCAAAGGTTGTTGAAATAGCAACCCGTTTATCCGGTAAACGCCGCAAAGAAGCTGTAAAGGTTGCGTCACAACTTGAAAACAGACTGATACATCTGGGCATGCCAAATGTCAAAGTTGAGTTGAGCTTTAAAACGACAGACGAACCTGCCGAGAATGGTTTTGAGTCTGTAACGTTTCTTTTCTCTGCCAACAAAAATATGCCACTTCAGCCTATTGCCGATATCGCATCAGGCGGTGAAATATCACGTGTAATGCTGAGCCTGAAAGCAATGGTTGCAGGAGCAACCGCTCTTCCGACAATTATCTTTGATGAAATTGACACGGGAGTAAGCGGTGAAATCGCCGATAAAATGGGCGACATTATGGTCGAATTATCACGCTATCTGCAAGTGATGAGTATCACTCACCTGCCTCAGATTGCTGCAAAAGGAAATGCTCAGTTTAAGGTTTACAAAACCGACACAGAAGAAGCAACAACTACACATCTTCGTCGCCTGGAAGAAGAAGAGCGAATTGACGAAATTGCGCGTATGCTCAGCGGTGCAGTCATTGTCGAATCAGCTCTTACACATGCCCGGGAGATGTTGAAAAAACAATAAAAATGAAAGAGCGCAGCGAAGCGCTCACACTATAATTATGGAAAAAAACGATTTTATTTTTGGCATACGTGCCGTTATCGAAGCTATCAATGCAGGTAAAGAAGTTGACCGTATTCTTTGCAAACGCGACTTACAGGGCGATATCGCAAAAGAACTTTTCACTGCACTAAGAGGCACTGATATCCACGTTCAACGCGTTCCTATGGAGCGTCTGAACCGCATTACAATGAAGAATCACCAGGGTGTGATTGCTTTCATTTCACCAATTGCTTACGAAAAACTGGAACATGTAGTTCCTGCTTTGTACGAAGAAGGGAAAAACCCGTTCATCGTTGTATTGGACGGTCTGACAGACGTTCGTAACTTCGGAGCTATTGCCCGTACATGTGAATGTGCCGGTGTAGACGCAATCGTGATTCCTCAAAAGAACAGCGTTTCTGTTAATGCAGATGCAATCAAAACTTCAGCGGGCGCATTGATGCGTATTCCTGTTTGTCGTGAGAGCTCTGTGAAAGTTGCACTTACTTACCTTCAGCAATCCGGTTTTAAGTTAGTAGCTGCATCAGAGAAAGCATCTATCAACTATACTGAAGCTGATTACAAAACCCCTACTGCTATCGTAATGGGATCAGAAGATATGGGTGTTTCGAGCGAATGTTTACGCATGTGCGACGAAATGGTATCTATCCCTCAGTTCGGACAAATCGGATCACTTAACGTATCGGTTGCTGCCGGCGTTATGATCTACGAAGTTGTTCGTCAACGCGGACTTTAATGAAACAGACAATGCGGCTTTATCCTGTCCGGGTAAAGCCGTATTGAATTAAATCATATCACTAAAACACTATTTAAAGTTATGAAAGAAGTAATCAACACAACAAACGCTCCGGCGGCTATCGGTCCTTACAGCCAGGCAATCAAAACAGGTAACATGATCTTTGTATCCGGTCAGCTTCCTATCGATCCTGCTACAGGAGAATTCGCTCCGGGTGGTATTAAAGAACAAACAGCTCAGTCATTCGCTAACATCAAAGCTATTCTTGCTGAAGCTGGTGCTACTACTGACAATATCGTTAAAACAACAGTTTTGTTGTCTGATATGTCTTTATTTGCAGAAATGAACGAGGTATATGCTGCAAACTTTGCAGGAACATTCCCGGCACGTTCAGCTTTTGCAGTTAAAGCTCTTCCAAAAAATGCTTTGGTTGAGATCGAAGTAATCGCTGCGCTGTAATTCATTTCAGCTGCGTTTACACAAACGATTTTAAACAATAAGCGGGATTCCGGTTTTCGGAGTCCCGGTTTATTTATATCCTTGGTTAATGAAAAATATTCTCTTTCACCGCTTCTTCATATTCCTGAAATTTGCGGAAGAACTCCTCCATATACCGGTTAACCTCAATGCTGTATTCAAATCTATAGCTGCCACATATAAAAGTTATACTCATACAACATTCTCTCTCTCAATAGTTCAGGTTCTGCTTAGCTCAATAGAGAAAGAAATTTCACAAGGAATAAAAGTGTAAAGAAAAAAAGACTGAATATTTTGTTCCGATAATGCCAATCACGCCCAATACATCAATACCAACAAACGGTTCCGTAGGGAAAGGTGGTCTCGTCAAACGACGAGATGGTTCAAAACAAACGACAGCCTCAATACTAACCCCTAAGTACAATCTTATCACACAGAGTTACTGGAGTTTTCAGAGCGTACGCCCGAAATCATGAGAATAAAATAAAATTCTTTAACGTTCTATCGAAATCTCGTAACTACTCAGGTATATTCTCCTTGAAACCTAAAAAGGAAAAAAATGCTCCTATCTGTTGAAATGTATCTAATAACTTTATCAAGACTGATTACACTTAATTTTGTACAAATCGTATTTTTGTATTTAAT
>JBOFDD010000007.1:0-4622 GCA_051646645.1 Bacteroidales bacterium
TTGCGCCGTCCTCAAGGTCGTCATTGTCCTCGTCGTCCTCACTGTCCTCATGGAGTTTGGCGCTCCCTACTCAAACCGTCTCATGGCACCGTTGTGCGTAAAACGGACTGTCCCGGTTCCTCCATTCCTGTATTTGGCAATAATAAATTCACCTGTTTTATCCTCCTCGTTGCGGTCATAAAATGCTTTCCGGAAGAGCAAGCCTACAATATCTGCATCCTCTTCAATAGCTCCCGAATCACGCAGATCGGCAATCATCGGACGCTTATCCGTTCTTGCCTCTACATTGCGGTTTAGCTGACTCAGTAATATAATCGGCACATTCAGTTCTTTCGCCAGACTTTTGATCGCCTTCGTGATATCACTCAGCTCCTGGTGGCGATTATTATCCTGATCCGGTCCTGCCTTAATGAGCTGCAAATAATCAATAAAAATTGCATCGACCCCAACCTTCCGATGCTGGCGCAAGGCAATATTGCGGATATGAAACATATTCAGTGCTGCCTGATCGGCAATCGTGATGCTACGGTTAGCAATTCTTTCGCATGACTCATTCATCAGAAGCTCTTCGCTGTTCAGCAGAGCACCCTCTTTAAATGCTTTAATCGGAATATCCGAATCGTTGAGCAGCATGCGATTCCCCAGTTGCAGAGCTGACATTTCGAGACTGAAGAACAGAATATGTTTGTCTTTTTTTGCCATGGTCATAGCCATGTGTATGGCTATTGCCGTTTTACCCATAGAAGGACGTCCGGCAATAACGATCAGGTCGGAAGGAAGAAAACCGCCTGTATGATCATCCAGTCCATTAATACCCGTTTTCAATCCAACGGAATCTTCTTTTTTTAGCAACTCTTTGCGGAGTGCGTAATCAGTTTTCACCATATCCATGGTTTGCGGAGCCGTGTAGATATGATCATCGCTCACCTTCAGATTCATCAGCCTGTCAAGTACTTTGTTGCAATCAATCAGAAGATCTTCCGATGATACAGTTTCAGATGCAGCCTGAGTATAGCTACTTTGGGCAAATGACATGATTTCCCGCAGGATGTATTTCTCCCGCACCACTTCGGTATAAGAACGGTAATTGCCGAACCGGGAAGCGATTGCAAACAATTCCGAAAGGTATGCATCGCCACCGATCGTTTCTGACAGGTTGAGTTCGATAGCCATATCCACCACCAGATTGTAATCAACCTTGCCATATTTCAGGTAGCATTTGATCACCGTGTCGAAAAGCGCCTGATTGGCTTTTTCAAAGAACATCTCTTTGCTTAACTGAGTCAGGATCCATTCGAAATCCACTTTGTGATAAAGCATTACTCCCAGAAGCTGTTTTTCAATGACCGTATTGTTCGGCATGTTTTGAAGTGTCATAGTGTTTTTGGTTTTAAATATTTTAGTTCAGATAGCGGATAAATTCTTCCGGTTCTCCCGGCTTTGTATCCCGTACATTAAACTCATTTTTCAAGGCCTTGCGAAAGCGATGATCGAAAATATCGAGCGTCATTTCTTTGATATCGATCAAGAGCTGAGCCTGGCAGTATTTTTCGAGAAACGCCTTCACCTTCGCTTCGTCTTTGACCGAATATACACACCAGCTTTTCAGCAGTTCCTCCCCGTTGGGAACTTCTAATTTTGCAATCGTTTCAACCGGATACCACGTCTTTTGCCGACCATCAGGAGAAGAAGAAATTTTCTCACGCGCGTTTTGTGTGTTTATCTTTTCATTAAGAACTTCTTTATTAATACTTTCTTTATTATGTTGCGCACTTGTTTGTTCTTCTGATTGCGGGTTTGATTGTTCATAGCGATCAATAGGCGGGAATTTAGCAAAGTAGTCTGAATCCATCGCAAAGATCCATTCATCAAAGGATAGCAGCGTTACTTTGCTATGTAATTTTGAGCACTTTTTGATTGTTGTGCCGTTTGTTGCCTTGTTTGTTCTTTTGTTTGTTGCTATTTTTGACAGGTAAACAGCTTCCTTATGAACTAGTCTCCAGGATTCTAATTTCTCTATAAGTCTGGTTATGTATGAACGGTCAACTCCCTGACTATTAGCATACGAGTTGATAGAAATACATATTTCCAGACAATCAAGTTGAATTTCATACCCGTTCATATTAAATAAACGTGGCTTATAGGTAGCCATAGCCATCAGATCGATCAGAATTCCTTTTTCGGCAGGTGCAAGGCTCCGCCAGAAGGAGCTGTTGAGCAGCTCCCTCGAAACTTTTAAATAACCCATATTTGATTGGATTTTAGGTTTTTATATGATTTGATTTATTTGATTAAATCGGTGTGATATCACCGACGGATTCGAATTACCGTACACAAATGATGTGGCCTGTAGAGACGATATACATATCGTCTCGGGTGCACGACGAACGATAAATTGCGAATTACCAACGACAATGGATGTGCATTCCGTTTAACGGGAATGGGTAATCCGCAACGGTGTGCGGGACATCACCGGAGACGATATGTATATCGTCTCTACAGACGAACATACGGCCACGTTGGTATTATTGCATTTGTTTGTTTCGAACGGTAATTCAACAGTGCCGCAGGCACAATTACGGCTCACCCAAATGATAATAGATGCGTTCGATTTCCCTGGGTGTGAGATAGCGTGATTTCAGCCGGTGTCCCAACTGCTTTAAATCAGTCAGCAATGGAGTACAATTTTGGATCCAGCGTGAGAGTCTGCACGATGCTGTATTTCTATTCTCTTCAGGAAAATAGTGCTGAGCGATCAGATAGAATTTGGTCATTACCATACTTTTTCAGGTGTTAGTTTTGTAAACAAAATCAGGAAAATAAATCTCGGACTGTCTACTTTTTCAGTAAAAGACATAAACTTGAATTTTCATTAGAACCATCCCAAAAGTTCATTAGTACGAACGCGCCGGTTCATACGTATGAAAATATATTTTCATTTAAATGAACGTGTACGTTCATACGTATGAACGCGCGCGTTGATAGGAATGAACTTTTGGAGGTCCTTGCGTTTGATTTTTTTATCTGATTCCGGAAAAGAACCGAAGCAAATAAAAGACCAGGAAAATGGAAATAAAAACTTCCGGGTTAGGCGTCGGTGGCCTGATGATTAAATCGAGTTTTTTCATGAGAATATTTGTTTTGTTATTAGATTCATCTGCACATAACCTACTCACAGTTGGCTCATTATACGAGTAGATTAATCTGTCATTTTGATAGGATAAAATTACGTATTTAACATTTTATACACAATAGTATTTCTAAAATTTGGTCTCTGGCAACAGATTTGGTGAAAATTTGGTCTCTGGCAACAGATTTTATTCAAATTCGACAGGTTATTATAATATAGACTTGTATGCTTTAAGCATATTTCTGTATTCAGTCAGTCCAATTTTTAAGCCTTTATTACTCAAAATTCCGATAGCCTCTTTGTCGGTAAATGACTGATTCGTTAGCTCTTTAATAAAGTGATAGTTAACAATGATATGCGTGTTTATATAAAAATGATGTTGTAAGTTTTGTTTTTCAATTAGTACACGAGTAGATGAAATAGTACGATTGAATAAATTATGACTTTTATTATCATTTGTGTAAGCATGAACACTTCGGTTCACAATGCAAATAAATGATAGGTCGAACAGATTAAATACAACTTTTTCGTTCTTATACTCTTTCAATACAATGTGTAGTTCTTTTGAAGATTTTGAGTTGTTTACCTCCATAATACTGGTAAAATATTTAATAAATATAATGGAGCCAACCGAAACAAATGTATAGTTATTTCTTAAAATACGCAAATTTACGAGTTAGGAATATTTGTTAATTTTTAATTAATTTCCCTTTACACATCAATATTACGCAAATATAAAATATCGTTTCTGGCTTAGCTCAAAATGTAAACTATAATATATAATAGTTAAATAAATCTTTCTATTTCAATTCATTGCACTTGATTGCAGTTGATCTCATTCACGCTTTCGGCATGTCGTACCTTTGAGGTAACGAAAGAGGAAATAGTTCTTCTTTTTAATCTTAAAAACTTAAAGTTATGGCAATTCAGTATTTTTTGGTTGAGCGTCCGAATCCGTTAGATCGTCAGGCGCCAAAGAAGTTTTATGCAAGTTCGGTGAAACGTGGTTCGATGGGCTTTGAGGGTCTGGCTGAACGTATTGCCGACTCAACAACTGCGAGTAAGGCCGATACCATTTTGGTCCTTACTGCTCTCTCTACTCAGTTGAACCAGCTTTTGGCTGAGGGGTATTCGGTGAAACTGGACGGACTTGGGACTTTCCGTGTGACTCTGAACGGTATTGGTTCGGATACTGCCGAGGAGTTTACTGTGAACCTGATCCGTGGTCCAAGAATCCGTTTCCGTCCGGAAGTGGCATTGCTTGATCGTATGAAGCGTACTTCGCTTGAAAAGGTGAGTGCACGTCCGAAAGCTGACAGTGCTTCGGGTGATGGTGGTGATGAAACTCCGGGGGCATAATCAATCCGGGGTATGATGAAAATCTCGGAGAAAGGTCTGGAGCTGATCCGCACGTTCGAAGGTTGCCGCCTTACGGCTTACCAATGTAGTGCAGGACGATGGACGATCGGCTACGGGCATACGGGAAAGGATG
>JBOFDD010000008.1:0-3731 GCA_051646645.1 Bacteroidales bacterium
GTCAAGACTCCTTTTGACGAAGGTTTTGCTTCTGCGGATAGAAAAGATTATAAGTGGATTCTCTTCCGGCTGAATACAAAAACAAGTAATGTGTATCGGACAGATTTCGTTTCGTTTTCGGGATTGCAAAATCTCTATACCGGGGCGTTAGATGCTGCAAGCTACTTGAATAATCCGAATAAATTGATCAATGTTGATCAGTTAGTAGCCATTCTTAAGAGTGCACCTAAAACAAATAATACGTTCTTTGATTCGAAAGGAAATGTTCGCTTTACAGCGTTTATTCAGGAGTATTATTACGATAAGACTCCGGGGAAAGAAGGCGCATTCGAACCAACACTCTGGAAAAAGTTTGTGAATGCTCCTGAAAGAGTGATGAATATCTTGTCTGAAAATAAATATAGCCCCGATGAAAACAGCATGCGCACCAAAGTGTTCTATTCCATTCGTCAGGCTTCTATACAAACGATGTATAATAAAGATGAAAGCCAGACAGGATTGGTAAAAGCCTGGGGTACTGAAATGATTCAGGATAATTCTCAACTGGATTTTTATCCCGGTGGGAATAAGCAGAAGGTCGACTGGAATTGGAACTCGCCATATTCTTCAAATAATGGAAGAAAAAATACAATAGAGTTATGGAAGAATGATATTTCAAAAAGTTGGTCTACTTATGTCAATCCGGCGAATGCAACTATGAATGAATCTTACAAAATTGCCAAATATGCCTGTATGCAGAGAAACCGTGATTTGAATGGTAATAATCAAATAGATAAAGATGAAGTCCGTTGGTATCTGGCTGCACTTGATCAGTTAACAGACCTATGGATTGGTGAACAGTCTTTTGATAAAGAAGCTTATTTATACAAAAAAGAGCAGGAGGTTCCAGGTTCTGCTTTTGATAGGCAATGGGGTGAAATGTGGTATGTGAGTAGTACAATAAATAAAATTGGTTTTATCTACCCTTATTATGCTGATCCGACAGTGCTTTGGTCTTCAGAAGGTGCATCAGTAGGACAATTAGAAGGAGTGCCATCTGGAGGATACCGCAAGCTGTCTTACAGATGTTTGCGAAACTTAGGTATTGATGCTTCTAATGAAACGGAGGTTCCTGATCCTATTGGTGTGTATTCATCAGCCTCAGGTGTGATATCTATGAACTCATTAGATCCGAATTCAATTCGTGATTATTCTCAGGATACAGAATTGCCCGAACATCATGAAAGAGAGAGCCATAATTTGCCATACAGGTCATTTGAGGTGTCTAAAACAATAAGCGGTAGTGGATTGAGCTGGACTGCGGTTCGTGATAAAATCCGGAATAATGACTCTCCTTGTAAAAGCTTAGGTTCCGGTTGGCGTGTTCCCAATCAACGTGAGCTGGCTTTAATGCGATCTTTGATTGGAAATGATGGAAAGTGGACTTCAGGAAATCATATGTCCAGAAGCCGATTTTCGATGAATCCGGCAGGAGGAAACCGTCATGGATTCTCAGTAACTAACAATGCCGGGATTTTATTTTTAATTAATAGTTCGAATGAGGTTGGTGGCGTTCGATGTGTTCGGGATAAGAAATAAAGTTTTTTTGATGTAAGTTTTGGAGTAGGACGTCTACTCTGTTTTGCCTTTCACTTGTAAGCGATTATAGGTGAAAGGTTTTTTTTGATTAAAAACTCAAAGGATAGAATCGTACTTTATAGCTGATATAATGTTGTAAAACTATTTTTTTATATGTAAAATTGTGTTCTAAAACATAAATACACCTATTTGATGAAAAAGTCATTTTTTGTCTTTGTTATTTATAAACTGAAATTATACATTTGCAAAAATACCTTTAAAGAAGTAGTCTAAATTAACCAGAAAAATTATGGAGAAAAAGAGAGTATACACCTTTGGAAATGGAAAAGCCGAAGGTCGTGCGGAGATGAAAAACTTACTTGGTGGCAAAGGTGCAAACTTGGCCGAAATGAATCTGATCGGAGTACCGGTTCCTCCCGGTTTTACGATCACAACAGAAGTTTGTACAGAATATAATCAATTAGGAAATCAAAAAGTTATTGCTTATCTGAAAGCTGAAGTAGAGCAAGCTATTGCTTATGTGGAAGAGCTGATGAAAAGCAAATTCGGAGATAATGAAAATCCTCTTTTAGTTTCGGTTCGTTCCGGTGCACGGGTTTCGATGCCTGGTATGATGGACACTGTCTTAAACCTTGGTATGAATGATGAGGTGGTAGCGGGTATTGCTAAAAAATCGGGTAACGAACGTTTTGCATGGGATTCATACAGACGATTCGTGCAGATGTATGGCGATGTGGTTCTTGGACTGAAACCAAAAAGTAAAGAAGATATTGATCCGTTCGAAGAGATTATGGATGAGCTCAAAGAGCGTCGTGGTGTCGAACTGGATACAGATCTTACAGTAGAAGACCTTAAAGAATTAGTGGCTTCGTTCAAAGTTGCTGTGAAAAAGAATACCGGAAATGATTTTCCAGATTCGCCGTGGGAGCAGCTATGGGGTGCTGTGTGTGCAGTATTTGACAGCTGGATGAATGAACGTGCGATTACTTATCGCCGCATGTATCAGATTCCGGAAGAGTGGGGCACTGCGGTTAATGTTCAGGCAATGGTTTACGGAAACATGGGAATGACTTCGGGTACAGGAGTTGCTTTCACCCGTGATGCTTCAACAGGTGAAGATATCTTTAACGGAGAATATCTTATTAATGCTCAGGGAGAAGATGTTGTAGCGGGTATTCGTACACCGCAACAAATTACAACAGAAGGTTCCCGCCGATGGGCATCGCTTCAGGGTATTACTGAAGAGGTTCGTAAGGTGAAATATCCATCTCTTGAAGAGGCATTGCCTGATTGTGCACTTGAGCTGATTGAAACGCAACAAAGGCTTGAAGACTATTTCAAAGATATGCAGGATCTTGAATTTACTATTCAGGACGGCAAATTGTGGTTGCTTCAAACCCGGAACGGAAAACGTACAGGTGCAGCAATGGTGAAAATCGCTATGGATATGTTCCGCCAGGAAATTATAGATGAAAAGACAGTTTTGAAACGCATGGAACCTTCTAAACTGGATGAGCTTCTTCACCCTGTTTTTGACAAGGCAGCGTTGAAAGCTTCAAAAGTTATTGCAAAAGGGCTTCCGGCTTCACCCGGTGCGGCAACAGGTAAGATTGTTTTCTTTGCAGATGATGCAGAGGCATGGGCTGATGTCCGTAAAAAAGTAATTTTGGTACGTATCGAAACTTCTCCGGAAGATTTGAGAGGTATGCATGCTGCTCAGGGTATTCTGACTGCTCGTGGAGGAATGACTTCTCATGCGGCTGTAGTGGCTCGTGGTATGGGTAAATGTTGTGTGTCAGGAGCTGGTGAAATTAAAGTAGATTATAAAAACCGCACAGTGGAAATGAGCGGTAAAGTATATAAAGAAGGAGACTGGATCTCATTAAACGGATCAACAGGAGAAGTGTTCGATGGTAAAGTTGCAACCCGTGACGCTGAGCTAGATGGCGATTTTGCTGCAATAATGGATTTGTGTACAAAATATACACGCATGGATGTTCGTACAAATGCAGATACGCCTCATGATGCCGAAGTAGCACGTAAGTTCGGAGCTAAAGGAATCGGGCTTTGCCGTACAGAACATATGTTCTTTGAGGGAGACCGTATTAAAGCGATGCACGAAATGATTCTGTCTAAAACGACAGAAGGACGTA
>JBOFDD010000009.1:0-6077 GCA_051646645.1 Bacteroidales bacterium
TCCAGTACTCTTAGCCTCGGCACCAGCCGCAAAAGCTGCTGTCTCCTCATGTCTCACATGCATAAATCTAATTTTACTCTTACTTGCCGCAGCTGTAATAAAATTTGCTGAATCTCCTGTTATTCCCCATATATGCCTGATCTCAGCTTTTTCAAGCATTTCAACGATAACATCACCTGTATATTTAGACATACCATTTATATAGTTAAGAGATTATAATATACTGTTTTATATTTATATTAGAACAATCATCACTCAGGCTCTGTTCAACCTTTCACCCGCAAAAGCTATTCAGGTATATTTCTTTATTAAAAAGCCCCCCATGTCATTATTCATTTTGCCTCTTACTTTAAGTCGGATAGATTTGTCAGGCAAAGGATCTTATTTATCTTTGCCTGAAAGATAAATTTATACACTAAAAACATATTTTGGAGGAATAACTATGGCAATGAGCAACTTTGAATTTTTCAATCCTACCCAACTTATTTTTGGGAAAGGATCAATCGCTATGCTTAAAAAAAGACTTCCCCGCGATAAGAAGATCATGATCACTTTCGGCGGAGGTAGCGTGAAAAGCAATGGCGTATACGATCAGGTAGTAAAAGCAATGAAGGGATTAAACTTCATCGAATTTTGGGGTATAGAGCCCAATCCGAAATACGAAACATTGGTTAAAGCCATTGAATTAGGCAAAAAAGAAAAAGTTGAATTTCTTCTTGCTGTGGGTGGTGGTTCTGACTTAGACGGCACTAAATTTATTGCTTCGGGGATAAGTTATGACGGAGAGGCCTGGGATTTGATTCTTGACAACCGTAAAGCGAAAAACAGCGTACCTCTGGCATCTGTTATGACACTTCCGGCTACAGGATCTGAAATGAATAACGGAGCTGTGATCTCACGTCTTGAAACAGCAGAAAAGTATCCGTTTTTCTCATTAGATAACTTCCCTAAATTCTCTATTCTTGATCCTGAAGTAACCTACTCGCTACCTAAATTCCAGGTTTCATGTGGTGTTATCGACACGTTCGTACACACCGTTGAGCAATACCTGACATTCCCTGTTGAAGCTCTACTTATGGATCGCTGGGCTGAAGGAATCCTGCAAACACTGAAAGACATTGCTAATGACCTGATGACAGAAAAAGAGCCAACTTATGAAACACGCTCTAACTTTATGCTTTCTGCCACAATGGCTTTGAACGGATTCATTGCAATGGGTGTTCCTCAGGACTGGGCAACGCACATGATCGGGCATGAAATTACAGCCTTAACCGGATTAACACATGGTGTAACTCTTGCAATCGTATATCCTGCTCTTCTTCGTGTGATGAAAGAAGATAAAATGGATAAACTTCTGCAGTATGGTGCACGTGTATGGCAAATCACAATCGGCACACCAGAAGAGAGAGCTGAGCAGGCAATTATGAAAACGGAAGAATTCTTCCATTCATTAGGTATTCAGACTCACTTATCTGATTACAAAGTTGAAAGATCAGTAATTGAAGAAATCGTTAAACGTTTCAAAGAGAGAAAAGCATTATTAGGTGAGAAACAAAATATTGATTACACTACAATCGAGAAGATTTTAAACTTAGCTTACTAATAAAGACAAAGCCGGGTATCCTAACGGACTCCCGGCTTTTTATTCACCAAAATAAATCTATATCAACTAACAGAATTTGTTTCTAACACAGCTTGTTCTTAAAGCTTCTTCAAACCTTTAGTCTGTTGTGGATTTGTTACTTCAATCACACTGATTGCAAATCCACCCCCTGGCGCACTTTTCTGTGTTAGCTTCGATTTGTTTGTAACTACATACTTTTTGATCTCGTAAGCTTGCGGATCTTTCTCGTAATGAGCATCCTTCGCATCGCTGTAAACTGTAGCTACATATTTTTTATCTGCATCTAAGAAATCAAATTTCAGGTTCGATGTATGACCGTTTTCATCCACAGTCGAACCGATAAACCAGTTATTTGATCCTTTTGCTTTTCTTGCAGTTGTAATATAATCACCCGGCTCTGCTTCCAATACTTTTGTATCGTCCCAGTCAACCGCAACATCTTTAATAAACTGGAATGCATCCATATATTGCTCATAATGTTCCGGAAGATCCGCTGCCATTTGCAATGGAGAATACATTGTTACATAAAGTGCTAGCTGACGTGCAAGAGTCGATCGTACCCATGAATCGTTCTCAGGATTCAATTTATTGATCTGAGTAACAAAAATACCAGGAGTATAATCCATCGGACCACCCATCAGACGTGTAAACGGCAACAGAGTAGTATGGTCAGGTGTATTACCACCAAATGATTCGTATTCAGTACCACGGGCAGACTCATTTGCAAGCAAGTTCGGATAAGTACGGTGCATACCGGTAGGTCTTACCGCTTCGTGCGCATTCACCATGATTTTATAATCAGCAGCTTTTGTAATGGCATACAAATAGTGATTATTCATCCACTGGCCATAATGGTGCTCACCACGTGGGATAATATTTCCTACATATCCACTTTTCACAGAGTTATAGTTATTATCAACCATAAACTGATAAGCTTTATCCATATGGCGTTCGTAGTTGCGAACAGATCCAGAAGTTTCGTGGTGCATCTGAAGTTTGATACCTTTAGATTTTGCATAATCTCTGATTCCTTCAAGATCAAAATCAGGATAAGGAGTTACAAAGTCAAATACATAATCTTTTGATTTACCAAACCAGTCTTCCCATCCTTCGTTCCAGCCTTCAACCAACACAGCATCAAATCCGTGTTCAGCAGCAAAATCGATATAACGTTTTACTTTCTCTGTGTTAGCAGAGTGCTTACCATTAGGCTTAGTTTTCGAAAAGTCTGTTTCACCCAATTTCACGCTATATACATCATCTGTATACGCCCATGAACCTTTTCCTGTGATCATTTCCCACCATACACCAATGTATTTAATAGGTTTGATCCACGAAGTATCTTCGTATTTGGTTGGTTCATTCAGATTCAAAACAAGTTTTGATTCAAGAATTTCAGGAGCTTTATCACTTACGATAACTGTTCTCCATGGAGTTTGAGCAGGAGTCTGGATATAACCTTTATTACCCTGAGCATCAGGAGTAAGGTGAGATTCAAAAATCATATTTTTATCATCCAGATCAAGAGACATGCAAGAGTAGTCGATCAATGCAGCTTCGTGCAGATTGATATACAATCCGTCGTCACTCTTCATCATCAAAGGAGTTTGAACGCCAGTTTCAGAGAAAGTTTTCTGAGAACAGTTCGGAGTCACCGCTTCAGGCATACGCTCACGAATACCCGACAGTTTTGTTTTCTGAATATTATATTCCTGAGTGTCATAATCACCAGGTACCCAGAAAGCATTGTGGTCGCCCGCCATTGCAAACTGCGTTTTTTCTTCACCTATAACAAAGTAGTTCAGATTTTTTTGTTGTGGAAATTCGTATCTGAAACCTAGTCCATCATTAAACAAACGGAAACGCAATACCATTTCGCGATCAGTAGAAGGCTGTTTCAAAGTTACCGCCATCTCATTATAATGATTACGGATCTCTTTTACTTCACCCCAAACAGGTTTCCATGTTTCATCAAAAGTAGAGGTTTTAACACCCTCTTCAACAAAACCATTCATTAAAGATTCTTCGCCTTTAAGTTCAAGGCCCAAACGACTTTCTTTAATTACTGGTTTATTTTTATAATCTAATTCGTAAACCGGTACTCCGTCTTTTAACTCAAAGTTTAATTTGAAGTTTCCATTCGGAGACTTTAGTTCTTCAGCATTAGCAACGAGTGCCGAAAGCACACATGCTACAGATAAAAAGGCTTTCTTCATTTATCTTGATTTTAAAGTGTTTGTCGATATTGCAAATATAGAGAGCTTTTATCCGATATTAAATCACTTTTACTCACCAGATAGTTAAAATGTAGATCAATATAGACGAATAAAAAACATATAAGTCTATACTCCAACACATTACGAAAAATAAGACAATACAAAAAAGTAGACAGATTATAGCACTGAATCAATCAAAAGAACCTCTTTTTCGAAGTCATCACGTACTCCTCGTGCCTTATTTCTCATTTTCGTGCGATAATTATATATCGTGGTTACAGAATATCTTAGAAATTCAGCAATCTGAGAACTTTCGTTTATACCTAATCGAATCAATGCAAAAATCCGGATCTCAGTATTGAGTAATTCTCCCGGCTTCAATTCAATCTGTTCATCATCCTGTAGTAAATTATTAAACTGCTCTACAAAATCAGGATAAAGATCCAGAAAAGCCTTATCAAAATCCACATAAAAAGATTTCAGTTCTTCATCTACAATATCTTTCGATTTAAGAAGCTGAAGAATCTCTTTGGGTGTATCTGTTGTCCCAGTCGCTTTCTTTAACAACATCCGGCGATAGTCATCAATCTTTCCGATGTACTGCGAACAAAGTTTCAGGTATTTAGCGATATACTCTCCCTGAATCTGATTAGCCTGAGCAAGTTTGAGATTTGCATCAGAAACTTTACTGTTAGTCTCTTTCAGGTCATTGTTCAAATTATTCAACTGATCATTAATTTCATGAATCCGGTTATTGGCATATTGTAGCTTCCTTTTCTGACGAAGAATAAACAGAAAGAGAAAAACAAGTACAAGAGCAAGCACACTCACTATAATAAAGAATATTCGTTGAATTTTTGCTTGCCGTTCTGCATTTTGTTTGTAGGCATTATCAATCATCGGAAGGATACGCAATATCTCTATAGACCTGAGTTTAGCATCCGAAATCAACGCATCGTCAAGAGCAAATCGAATATAATTATACGCTTCGTTCAGATGTCCTTCTTCATAAAGTTGCAAAGCCAGAGTACTTAAAGACATATTCTCCTTTACCGCATTTTTTATATCCGAAAGAGCCGATAAAGCCAGGTACTCCTTCTGCTTCTCCTTATTTCCTAATTTCCCATAAGCATTTGCCAGTGAATAAGACGTCAGAGCAAAACTCCGGTCATCCGGTGATAATTTAGACTGGCTTTGCAGAACTAATTGAATTGCATCATTTATCTTATTCTCATCTACTAACCGGTCCGCTTTTACCAAAACAGTATTCAGATCCGTCGGATCAGAAACAGCAATGAGGGAATCCTGATAAGCCATTCGCTTGTTATCGTAGAGGAGTTTCATCTTTCCATCTTTAGCAAAAGAAGCCATATAGCGGTATAGCTCTGCATATACTCCCAGATAAGCTTGCTTAAGAGATAGCGGCAATGTATCCGGATGAATCTGTTTCAACAGATCAGAAGATTCTTTATACATACCTGAAACATTGTAAATAGAAGCAAGTGTGAGTGTTGCTTCTACTTCAAGATCATAATTCCCAATTCTTTTTGCAAGTGCTAATGCCTGCAAAGCATAAGTAAGAGCAGAGTCACTTTTATAGGCTCTGTATTCATTCGTAAGCTCCTTATTAATACGATAATGTTCTGAATCTGTCACAGATTTATCTGACAGATCCTTTAATACAGTAATTCTGTGCTCTCGTTTATGCACATATTCCTGATTATTAGAAATAGTTTTTTCGAGATCATTACGCAAATGCTCTGGCAAACCGCCCTGAGCAATAAGGGGTGATGATAATATATAGAGAGAGAATAGTATTAATTGTTTTTTCATAAGGTTTATATCGATTTTAATCAAGTGCAAAATAAACAAATCACTTGTAATACAACAAGCACAAAACAAAAAAGGATAGTTCTGCAAGTCAACTATTCAATATAATCATTGTTATTCGAACAGCAACCAACAAAATAAAGCGCTGATATGAAAAGAAATATTGAAATTAATCGTGACAAGCTAAATGCTGAAGAGAGAAGAGAACTAAGCCCCGACGAATTCGGATTGCCTGAAGAGCGGGAGTTTCCGATGCCTGATGCAGCACATGTTCGTGCAGCAGAAGCCTATTTCCGTTATTGCCCCGAAGATAAAAAAACGCTACTGGCAAAGAATATACTACGTAAAGCAAGCGAATTCGGTGTATCTATCCATAGTGAAACAATTCTGGACTGGGCTGAAAAGAG
>JBOFDD010000010.1:0-1572 GCA_051646645.1 Bacteroidales bacterium
CGATAAATTAGGTTCAGGCGTTAAAGGCGATCCTTCAGCCGCATTACTTGAGGTACTGGATCCGGAGCAAAACAATACTTTCCATGACAATTTCCTTAATATTGATTATGATTTATCGAAAGTAATGTTTATCGCTACAGCCAATAACATCGGAGATATCCCTCGCCCTCTTCTGGATCGTATGGAGATGATTGATGTAAGCGGTTATATTCTTGAAGAGAAAATAGAAATTGCAAAACGACACCTTATACCGAAAGAAATGAGCAATCATGGTTTGGTTAAGAATAGTGCAAAATTCTCGAAACCAGTTATCGAGAAAATCATTGACAGCTACACCCGCGAATCCGGTGTGCGTGAGCTTGACAAGAAAATTGCAAAAATCATGCGGCGTCTTGCTCTTAAATCGATTGAGGATCATGGCGATCTGAAAGGATATACAGTTACACCTGACGATGTGGAACAGTTTTTGGGTATTGAAGAATACACAAGAGACAGATATCAGAATAATGACTATGCCGGTGTGGTTACCGGACTAGCCTGGACTGCAGTCGGAGGAGAGATTCTCTTTATTGAAAGCAGTTTAAGTAAAGGTAAAGGTGGAAAGCTTACACTAACCGGTAACTTAGGCGACGTCATGAAAGAATCGGCTATGCTTGCTCTTGAATATATCAAATGTCATGCTCAGAAACTGGGAATAAAGGAAAGTGCATTTGAAAACTGGAATGTGCACGTTCACGTACCGGAGGGAGCAATTCCTAAAGACGGACCTTCTGCCGGTATTACAATGGCAACGGCTCTCGCTTCTGCTTTTACTCAACGAAAGGTAAAAAAAGAGCTGGCAATGACCGGAGAAATTACTTTAAGAGGCAAAGTTCTTCCTGTTGGAGGTATAAAAGAGAAAATTCTGGCTGCAAAGAGAGCAGGAATCAAAGAAATTATCTTAAGTAATGAAAACAGAAAGAATATTCAGGAAATAAACGAAGAGTATTTGAAAGGACTTACTTTCCATTTTGTTTCAGATGTGACAGAAGTCTTTGAAATTGCCTTGTTGAAAGAAAAAGTTAAGGATGCGCTTATAATTGAATAAGGCATTTTACACCTCTATAAAAGCTCAGCTTTCAGTCTTTGAAAGCTGAGCTTTTTGCTTTAAAGAGCCCCGAATTTTGGGTCTATACTCAGTTATTAGGATTATTTCTGTAAATTGCGCCCCTAATCCTTTCAATATTACTTTTTTGTATAAAGGATTGGAAGATATGTCGTAGTTTTTTAACAATCTTATTTCGTACTTCAATTAAATGTTGTACTTTAGTGCACTATTTTATAGGTAGTACAGATTGAAAATAATAATTGCAAACATAAATGATTGATCAAGACAGAATTATCAAAATTAACATTGAGGATGAGATGAAAACAGCCTACATCGACTATTCGATGTCTGTTATTGTTTCTCGTGCTCTTCCTGATGTTAGGGACGGTTTTAAACCGGTTCACCGAAGAGTTTTGTTTGGAATGAATGAACTCGGTAATACAGCCGATAAACCATACAAAAAATGTGCGAGAATTGTCGGTGAG
>JBOFDD010000011.1:0-3213 GCA_051646645.1 Bacteroidales bacterium
TATAGGTCAGACTATAGAAGACAAAAGAGGCTACAGAATCAGATCTGCAGCCTCTTTTGTATGAAAATCCCCTTACTCTCAATTTATTTATATATCACTCAGAATTAAAATCTCTTTATACATTACTCTATCGAAACGCCGAAAGGTTTCAGCAGATTCACCACATCGGGTAAAGAAAACCGGGCTTTGTTCACCTTATTGTTCGTCGGATCTATCATATAGTTTGTTGCGCTCCTCAGGTCAGCACTGGTCAGATCTGTATGAGCGAAAACAGCCCGGGATAGATTGCAGCCACTAAATGCGATCTTCTGCAAATTTGCACCTGAGTAATCAACCTCAAGCATAGAGCAGTCTTTAAAGCTGCAATGGCGCAAATCCAGCATTGCGAAACTACAATAATCGAGAATAGCCTGAAAAAACTGTACGGAGAACGCCAGCGAGTCTTTTTTCTCATTCCAGTTAACTCCCAGTAATTTCGAATTCTCGAATTTACACTGAAGGAATTCACTTCCGTAAATATGAATATTACTCAGGTTGCAATGTCTGAAAAAACAATCTTCAAAACGACATCCCATAAATGTAGATTCCGAAAAATCACAATTAGTGAATGTACAGTTAGTAAAATGCAAACTTACCAATTCCTGCTTGGTTTGTTTTATACCGAAGAACGATTCGTCGGCCATATCTGTATCGGAAAAGAAACTTCCCATCGTATTATATTATAGAATAAAAAGGTTATACGTTTTTAAGAACACCTATCCCTGGCAGTTCGTTCAGTATAATCTTACCATTATTTACTTTCATGCCTGTAAAGCAGTCGTTTGAGATCAAAATATTTCCGTCAAGGTCTGCCCAATCGCATGCCGGAGATAGTTGAGCAGCAGCAGAAATCGCACATGAAGTTTCGGTCATACAACCAATCATCACCTTCATATCGTAGGCTCTCGCCAGATTGACCATTTTCATTGCCTCACGCATTCCGGTACATTTCATCAGTTTTATGTTTATACCCGAGAATGCGCCTTTAAGACGTTTAATATCTGAAAGTCTCTGCAATGATTCATCGGCCACAACCGGTAGCGGACTTTGCTGTGTCAGCCAGGCGATATCATCCAGTTTATGTTTAGACATTGGTTGTTCGATAAACACAACTCCACGCTCCTTGAGCCAGTGTATCATATCAAGAGCCTGATGTTTGTCCTTCCATCCCTGATTGGCATCAACATAAATAGGTTTTTGCGAGACAGAACGAATGGATTCGATCAACTCCTTGTCCGTAGCAGCTCCAAGTTTAACTTTCAGAATCTCATAAGGAGCTTCTAATGTTTTCTGGCGAACAATCTCCGGAGTGTCCATTCCAATTGTATAAGATGTCTGAGGTGTCTTCTCCGGATTTAATCCCCAGATCCGGTGCCACGGTTGTCCCATCAGTTTACCTGTAAGGTCATGTAGAGCGATGTCTATTGATGCTTTTGCAGCAGTGTTGTTTTCTGCAATAGCATCCACATAAGTCAGTATATCATCCAGTTCGAAGGGCGAGTTGAACTGCTCTAAGTTTACTTTTTTCAAAAACTCAATGACTGATGCCTGCGTTTCTCCAAGATAAGGAGGCATACTTGCTTCGCCATATCCTGTTACTCCGTCGTATTCGATTTCTGTCAGAACAGCAGGAGTCATTGTCCGTGAATTGCCGGCGATGGTAAATGTATGCTTCATTTGCAGATCGTAAGGCTTAAATGAAAGCTTCATCTTTTTTGTTGACATTGTTTTCGTTTTAGTATTTGCAGCAAAAATAGTATTTATTCCACTGAAAGAACAATAAGCACCCAAAGATGTGAGTGCAGCTGCTTTTATAAATTTTCTACGGTCGTTATTCATATTGTTATTCGTTTTTCAGAGTATATGGTTTATTATTCTGTTTTCCATTGATCTGCCTGAAGATAGCGTGTGTCGAGGTTTTTCTTCTCATATCCCAGTATTCGTCTTGCACAGATAAATGTTTTGTCATAATAAGAGCTGAAATTCTCTTTTGACGGATCAAAACTGCTGATATGAACCAGCCCCGCTTCGTGAATATACTCGCCGTTTCCGATATACATCCCCACATGCGTTATTCTGTCTTTCGCCCCATCGGCGCCTTTTGTCCCAAAGAACAACAGATCACCGGGTTTTAATGCATTCTTATTATTAGTTGTATTCACCGGCTGACCTTGTTTTACCTGCTGAGAAGCATCCCGATTCAGGTAGATGCCATGCATGAAATAGATGGTTCTCATAAAACCACTGCAATCAAGCATCTTTGCAGAAGTTCCTCCCCAGGTGTAAGGTACGCCCATGAAAGTACGGGCTAAGCGGATGAGACTTTCTGCAGATGGGGTTACTCCGGTATACCAGGAGTTAAAGTCTTTTACGCAATCCGAAGCAATAAATCCCTGTCGTCCGTCAGGGAGTGCGACTTCCATCCAGTTCCCTTTTTTTGACTTTAAACGAAGTAAATCGCCCATAACGACATCACAAACCGGTTCGGTCTGATCGTTCTTTCGTTTTAGAACATTTTCGTTATGAGCAACAACAATAACTTTTGGCGAAGCTAACCAATCTGTAAGTTCAGTTCCGTTCATTGTCTGAATGGAAGAAGAATTGATCCAACCCAGGTAATTGTCGGGTGTACGTATGCGATACCAGCCTCTTTTGTATTCTAAGATACGAACAGGAACTCCAAGCAGAGATTGTGAAGCCATTTCGGCAGCATAGGACGGGGCTGTTCGTATATCTGCTACAGATAAACGGCAAACACCATAAGGAGGCAGATTATCTTCGGCTGCCGGAAGTGTCTTCAGACTATCGAGATAAACAAGTTCCTCATTTGTACGGTTAAACCGGCTAAGAAGCTCTTTTAATGCTTTGCCGGCACGGAGATCTGTGGTAACTCCTCTGATGACATTTTGATTCCGGACGTTTGTTTCAATTTCATATTCGAAAATATGCTCGCGTTTGTCAGGCGCGTATTGTCTGCGAATGGATTCGATTTCCGTTTTCAGATCCTGAGCCTGAAGAAAGGTAATCGAGAGTGCAGAAACAAAAAGGAAATGGACTAATTTGCGCTTGTTCATGTATTTTCATCGATTAATAATCAAATATATTTTACTGCAATAATACAATAATTTTTATCTTTTCATTTCTTATTGACACTTGAAAATCTTACTTTTGTTC
>JBOFDD010000012.1:0-10051 GCA_051646645.1 Bacteroidales bacterium
AGACTTGCCGGTAACTGGTATCCCAGTGTTACGTTTTTCAAACGAAGGAATGAGGCATTTTCAACCAGACGACTATCAAATTCTGTTTTAATTCCGTGACGAGGTATTTCTGTAATATCACCCGGATTTTTCCAGCGATCTAATAGTTTATTTGATTGGTTATACATCGTAAATGTTCCGTTACTTTCGTCGAAATAGCGGTCATTGTTCATCATCCAGCGATCTGCAACCCAGCTAAACTGTGCACTTAATGAGATTCCTTTGTAGCTCAAAGAAGTTCCGAATCCACCCTGCCATGGTGCATGATATGACTTGCCAATAAGTACACGGTCATTCTCATTATAAACGTTAGTAATATCTCCATTTTTGTCATACCACAAAGCATCTCCATTTGCCGGATTCACCCCTGCATAGCGTACAACATAAAACTCTCCTGAAGGACGACCTACCTGAAGCAACAGTCCTGAGTTTGCCATCTCATATCTGTCTTGTCCGTTGTAAAGCTCTGTGATCTTATTCTGATTGTAGGATGCATTTGCATTGATATTCCATACAAATGATTTTGTACGAATTGCATCATAGTTTATATCAATCTCAAGACCACGGTTAACCATACCTCCGATATTATCCCACTTGTAAGGGAAACCTGTAGCATACGATGTAGGAACTTCCATCAACATATCTGTAGTAAGCTTGTTGTAGAATTCAAATCCTGCATTCAAACGATCAAAGAATCCAAGCTTAAGACCAACATTAGTTGTGGTAGTTTTCTCCCAAGTAAGATTTGCATTTCCTCGAGTCAGAGGTCCGACACCAGGACTACCAGCATACTGTGCTCCGGCAGCAACTAAAGCAAGGTGATCGTAGTTTGGAATAGATGAGTTACCTGATGTACCAATACTGAATGTCAACTGTGCATTTGTCAACCAGTCATAACCTGCAAGGAATGATTCAGCTTTTGCATTCCACATAGAACCCAAAGACCAGAACGTAGCCCAGCGTGATTTAGACCCGAATTTTGAAGAACCGTCACGACGAACAGACAAGTCTACATAATATTTATAATTGAAGTTATACTCCGCTCTTCCGAAGAAAGATAAATAAGTAGAACCTGCCATTGCATCATCCCAACTTGGAGCTGATGTTCCCGAAGACATACTCAACAAATTATCGTTAGTCTGACCTTTTGTTGTAACAGCAAAGCCTTCTGAATCGTTACGTACAGCTTCCTGACCTAACAATACATTAATATTGTGATCCTCATTAAAAGTTTTCACATAATTAGCTGTATTCGTCCATGTAAGATTTGTATAACGCGAGAATGAACGGCTAACCGATCCCGAACCATAATTTGGCAGGTAAGAAGGATTAGATTTCATATTCACACGACGGTCTGAAAAGTCCACCCCCCCTACCGAACGGATAATTAAATCCTGAATCGGACGAATTTCAATAAATGCAGATGCTATAAGTTTTGCTTTATTTACTTTACGTGGATTATTTTCAAGCCACTCTAATGGATTTTGGTTTGTTCCTAACCACGATCCGTCTCCGATCGAAGCAAGACTTCCATCTTCTTTATATGGATTCCAGTAAGGAAGCATAAAGCGTGATGCCGAAATAGGAGTTACTGTATTGTAGTCCCCAGCGTCAGCTTCCTGGAAATCTTCGTAAGAGAATGCAGTATTCGTACCTACCTTCAACCAGTTTGTAACTCTTGCTTCAAGATTTGTACGGAAAGAGTAACGGTCAAAATCTGATCCGATAGCAGTACCTTCTTGTCCGTAATACGCACCTGAGATAAAGTAATTGATCTTATCACTTGCTCCCGAAGTACTGATTTCATATGAACTGAACGGCGCATTGTTATTGAAAACAACATCTCTCCAGTTAATATTGGTACGCTCTAAAGCTTCTCTGTCATACTGCCCCGGTACACGAAGACCAATTTGTTCTTCGTAGTCAAGGCGCTCGCTTGTGTTCATCTGTTCCCAGTTGCCATAAGCCAGATTAGAGAACCCATACTGAGCTCTTAAGTTTACCTTTCCTTTATCTCCCATTTTACCACGTTTAGTTGTAATTACAATTACACCATTCGCAGCGCGGGCCCCATAAATTGAAGTTGAAGAAGCATCTTTCAGGACCGAGATATTGTCAATATCATTCGGATTGATTGATGAGAAATCGCTTGCAGAAATTGCGATTCCGTCTAAGATAAATAATGGTGTTGTTCCAGCATTGATGGAGTTAACACCTCGAATTTTAAATGAAGCCGGAGCACTTGGCTCACCTGAGTTTGCCATTACCTCCAGACCTGTTGCTTTTCCCTGTAGTGCCTGATCAAAACTGGCAACAGGAGCATTTTCAAGAGCGTCGGACTTGATTACACCAACAGATCCTGAAACTGTTCCTTTTTTACGTACACCATAAGCTACGACTACCACCTCGTCAAGAGCCTGTGTGTCTTCATTCATTACAACATTCAGTGTTGTTGAATTTGCAACAACAACTTCTTTTGGCGAATAACCGATATAACTAAATACCAGTGTACTTCCTTTTGGGACTGAAATTTCAAAATTACCATCCCAATCAGCGACAGTACCCATTGTTGTTCCTTTTACGACAACATTTGCCGCAGGAATCGTTTCCCCTTTTGCATCTTTTACAACCCCCTTGATCGTAATGTTGTTACCGGCCTGAGCCAAAGCGACTACAGCTTCAGCAGCTAAAGCTTCCCGCCCTTGATTCTCGGATGCTGAAACACTCCCTGATATCAGAGGAAGAGTCAGAAGCGCTACTCCGGTTTTACGCAGATCCGCTCTGAACATCCCCTTACCTGAGAATATTCCAAATCGTGTTTTCTTCATTCGTGTCTCTCTTTGATTGATAAATTATATAATTGTGTTTTTGAGCAACAGACAAGAAATATAACCCAAGACAACACACTGCCTCAGTCACATAAGCTTAAAAACATATAAGTACAGAGATTTTATGATTCCCGTTTTTTTAGAACAACTCCATTTTTACTTAAAACAAAAATGCAAAAAAAGAACCAACTATTTTCACACTTTTATGTTAATACGAAGACTGCACAATCTCTATCAAAAAGACAATCCCGACTTTCTTTTTGTCACAAACTTTCTATTTTCTCCAACTTTTTCTTGTTTACTCAAGTTTTTACATACCAAATATACTAATTATATTTACTATTTCAGCACAAAGCCAAACACTTGAAAAGCATTAACATATTCATAATACTATACATTGATGCTAAAACAACTCAATAACAATTATGTTAAAATACAACAAATAACAAACACACCATGCAGCGCTTTCAGCAAATAACTTTTTTCCAAATAGTTAAACAACACAATCGATAGCATAAATAAAAAAAAGTAATTAAACCTTGGATGAATCTTCGATTATGAACTCAATACAATAGAATTTAAAACATCAGATACAAAATATTTAATTACTATTTTTTAACGGCAATCAGATTATGATTTAAGTGTTTTATCTTCTCTTTTATATCAAATCATAACAACCATTGCACATTATCCCCCTGAGCGAATATCCACATAAAGCGATAATTAAATATTAAATGGACAAAAAGCATTACGATTATTATTTTTACAAACCAACCACAAAAAAAAGAAGGACGTTACTCCTTCTCGTAACGTCCTTCTTTCCAATAATAGATTAGTGGCTTTTCCTTAAACCAATCTTTTGTTTTTACCCGGTCTTCTTTTGACATGCTATTAATAAATTCAGGATAGACCCGAAGTTTATTACTGGATGAGTCAATTTCAATCCTCATATATGAATATGGAATAGATTTATTTAATTCGTCCATTTCATAGGCTGATAGATCTCTCTCAAGAAAATCACTTATTACAGGTCCGGTAAAGTAAGAATTAAGCAGCAAGCTTTTCCAGTCTGTGGAATAAAATGAAAGGGTACTTTCAGGATATGCCGACTTCAATGTTTTATTTACAACTATAACCCCGGTAGAATCATTTGGCGCCTGCATCATTCTCATTTCCATATCTGTTGATTGAGAAAGATTAAGCTGCAAATACTCGGGAGACAGGAAAGCCATCCGGGTAGTTCCGCCTAATAAATTCCTTACCTCCGCATTCTGCTTTGCATTATACAAATCAATAAGATTTTTTCTTAATCCAATATTAACATATCCAAGAATATTATCAGGAATAATCGTAAAGTAAGGTTTTATATCCTGAGCCAATGCATTTGTACAGAAAAGGGTTAATATCAACAATATAAAGCTATTTTTTTTCATATTACACTATTTTATAGTAATCCCCCTGCATTCTAGCGCTTAGAAAAACAACAAAAATTATATTCTCAAAGATTTGCAGGGGCAATAAAAGAATTTACCTTTGCAAATATAGACTATTGTATTTGATATCAAAATCCCTGATCGGGATTTCATTCAAATAAGATATAATTGGAGAAAAATGAACACAAAAGAGCAAAAAATGCAGGCTTTCGAAAGACTGCTTGGCGTTTTGGATGATCTGAGAGAAAAATGTCCGTGGGATCGTAAACAAACTAACGAGAGTTTAAGAATCAATACTATCGAAGAAGTTTATGAACTATGCGATGCTTTGATCAAGGATGAACCCCAATCAATAAAAAAAGAATTGGGTGATGTTCTTTTACACATTCTGTTTTATTCAAAAATTGCAGACGAAAAAGAACAATTTGATATTGCTGACGTATGCAATACGCTTTGCGATAAACTAATATTCAGACATCCCCATATCTATGGTGAAACTGTTGCTGAAACAGCAAAAGAAGTGGAGCAAAACTGGGAGCAAATCAAGTTAAAAGAGAAAGATGGTAACAAATCTATTCTTGATGGCGTACCTGATGCATTGCCTGCAATGATCAAGGCTCACCGCATTCAGGATAAAGCCCGTAATGTCGGATTTGACTGGGACGAAAAAGAGCAAATTTGGGATAAAGTAGACGAAGAGCTTAATGAACTTAAAGCCGAAATTGCTTCTATGAATCAGGAAAAGATGGAAGAAGAATTCGGAGATCTGTTTTTCAGCATTATCAATGCAGCCCGGCTTTATAATATCAACCCCGAAAATGCATTAGAAAAAACAAATAAAAAATTCACATTCAGATTCAATCATCTTGAAAAGAGGTCTAATGAATTGGGCAAAAATATCAAAGAGATGTCTCTTGACGAAATGAATTCACTCTGGGATGAAGCAAAAAAAATGAAACACGAAAAGGAATAAACATTATTAAAGGGGTTTGTGGAGATTTTTTCTTCACATGCCCTTTTTTTCGAAATATTCCTGCTATATAATTGATTGCAAAAACACATCGCGGTACACACGGATGTATTCCGCTTCCGTACCCCTTATAGATTATTTATTTTTCAATTAACCTTACATTTAACTTTACTAAATTTAGCATCGTAAAAGTTATGGCAAAATTTAAAGGAATGGTGGTAGTAAATGTGGAACGCTGTAAAGGATGCAACCTGTGCGTTGTATCTTGCCCTACACATGTTCTGTCACTACAAAAAAGAGAGGTGAATGATAAAGGATATCATTATGCCTATATGGAAAGTCCGGAAGACTGCATCGGCTGCGCAAGCTGTGGTTTTGTATGTCCGGATGGTTGTATTACAGTTTATAAAGTAAAAACTCAGGAGTAAAATGGAAGAAGTAAGATTAATGAAAGGCAATGAAGCCATTGCCCATGCAGCAATTCGTAACGGAGTTGATGGTTATTTCGGATATCCTATTACTCCTCAGTCAGAAATACTTGAAACCCTGATGGAAGAACGCCCGTGGAACACAAGCGGAATGGTTGTTCTTCAGGCTGAAAGTGAGGTAGCAGCCATTAACATGGTTTACGGTGGTGCCGGATGTGGCAAAAAAGCCATGACTTCATCTTCAAGCCCGGGTATCAGTCTTAAACAGGAAGGCATTTCTTATCTTGCCGGAGCTGAACTACCTTGTCTTATTGTTAATGTCATGCGTGGAGGTCCCGGACTGGGAACAATCCAGCCAAGTCAGGCTGATTACTTCCAAACTGTAAAAGGTGGTGGTCACGGTGATTATCGTTTGATTACACTTGCCCCTTCTTCAGTTCAGGAGATGGCAGACTTCGTAGGGCTTGCTTTTGATCTTGCTTTCAAATACCGCAATCCGGCAATGATTCTTACAGATGGTATTATCGGACAGATGATGGAAAAAGTGGTATTACCACCAATGACACCACGCTGGACAGACGAAGAAATTGCAAAAATATCACCATGGGGTACAATGGGAAAACCTAAAGGTGGAGAACCTCGCATCATCACTTCCCTGGAACTTGATCCGGCGGTGATGGAACAAAACAACAATCGTTTTCAGGCGAAATACAAAAAGATTGAAGAGAACGAAGTACGTTACGAAGAACTTTACACCGAAGATGCTGATTATTTATTCGTTGCTTTCGGTTCTTCTGCCCGCATATGCCTCAAAGCTATTGAGCTTGCAAGGGCTGAGGGCATTAAAGTTGGCTTACTTCGTCCGATAACTTTATGGCCTTTCCCTACAAACCGCATTGCAGAACTTGCAAATAAAGTTAAGGGAATGCTAACAGTTGAAATGAATGCCGGACAGATGGTCGAAGATGTACGTCTTGCTGTTAACGGTGTAACAAAAGTAGAGCACTACGGTCGTACCGGAGGTATGATTCCTTCACCTGACGAGGTAGTACATGCTTTAAAAGAAAAAGTTATCGGATAATATGGGTATGGAGCAAAAAAAAATATCAGCAGTTTTGCTTATTCTCTTTTATGTGCTTACTATAGCTACGATTATTGTGTATTTCACCTCAACAGACAAAACTCTTTTTCTCTATTGTGGCGGATCTGCACTTGCCGTAAGAGGTATGCACTATTTCATGAAATTCTTTATGTAAACCGACAGTAATCAATACTGTCTAAATTTCGATTGAAAATGAAACCGGAAGAAATAATTAGTCCTGAAAACCTGGTTTACCAACCATCGCATCTGCTTAACGAAACTCAGATGCACTACTGTCCCGGATGCAGTCATGGGGTAGTTCACAAACTCATTGCAGAAGTAATTGAGGAAATGGGACTTGAAAACGATACTATTGGTATTGCACCCGTAGGTTGTGGTGTATTTATCTATCGCTATATTGATGTTGACTGGCAGGAAGCCGCACACGGTCGTGCTCCGGCACTTGCTACAGCTGTAAAACGCCTGAACCCGAACAAAATGGTATTTACCTATCAGGGAGATGGAGACCTTGCTGCCATTGGTACTGCTGAAACAATTCATGCATGCAACCGTGGTGAAAACATTGCCATCATCTTTATAAACAATGCCATATACGGAATGACTGGCGGCCAGATGGCTCCTACTACCCTGCCCGGTATGAAATCGGCTACTTGTCCTGACGGACGTGATGTTCAGGTAACAGGTGCTCCTATCAAAATATCAGACATGGTTGCTCTATTAGACGGAACATGCTATGTTACACGTCAAAGTGTGCATACAACAGCATCCGTTAAAAAGACAAAGAGAGCTATACGCAAAGCTTTCGAAAACTCCATGGCTAACAAAGGCACATCACTGGTTGAAGTAGTGGCAACGTGCAGCTCCGGATGGAAAATGACACCGGACCAATCCAATAAATGGATGGAAGAAAACATGTTCCCTGCATTCCCACTCGGAGATATTAAAGATAGATAAACCTTAAGATTTTAAACTATGACACAAGAAATAGTAATCGCAGGATTTGGTGGTCAGGGTGTTTTATCTATGGGTAAGATCCTTGCATATTCTGCATTAATGGAAAATAAAGAAGTAAGCTGGATGCCATCTTACGGACCGGAACAACGCGGAGGAACAGCTAACGTTACTGTAATCGTAAGCGATGAACGCATTAGTTCTCCTGTTCTGAATCAATACGACACCGCAATCGTATTAAATCAGCCTTCAATGGATAAATTCGAAAGCAAAGTAAAACCGGGCGGTATCTTAATTTATGACGGTTATGGTATACACAAACCAACAACCCGCACAGATATCAAAGTTTATCGTCTTGATGCAATGGATATTGCTTCGCAGGCTGATATGAAAAAGGTATTCAATATGATTATTCTCGGTGGATATCTTAAGCTTTGTCCTATTGTTAGTGTTGACAGCGTAATGAAGGGTCTGAAAAAGACACTTCCGGAAAGACATCATAAACTTCTTCCTTTAAATGAAGAAGCAATTATGAAAGGTATGGAAGCAATTGGAAAGTAATCCATATAAAAAAATCACCGTCTGTAAATTACAGACGGTGATTTTTTTATGCCTGTAGATAAAGACAATTGGATTTAATATAAATCATTGACGAAGTATCTAAATAGCGGATATCATCTTTAACAACTTCCCGATATTATTTCCCAAAATTACTTTTTTTTATATCTTTGTACACGATTTACGATCACGCCCTGGTAGTTCAATGGATAGAATAGCGGTTTCCTAAACCGTAGATTCGGGTTCGATTCCCGACCGGGGTACATTTCGAAAACTTAATGTATAGTTTAATTACTTTAGAGGTAATGATTCAACCGTCATGGTTATCATTACCTCTATTTCTTTTATACTCACATCCGAATCCACCTGCAGTAGTTTTCAAAGACTCATTTTTATCAAAATGAGTCAATAAAAGCAGTTCTACTATCTTTTTAATACTCAAATTTCATCAGATAAAATTTCGGATTTCTCATATAAAATATCCGTTTTCAACACGAAAAAGAGCCTCCCGAAAATTCATAAGGTCGAACGCGCAAGAACATACGTTCGAAAATATATTTTCATACGTTCGTTTTCAAAAAAACATACGTATGTTCCCGCGCGGCAATACGTTTCATTTTCCGAAAAGACACGTATTTCACGGCAGAGAAGTACGCATTTGCCGGCAGAAAGATGCATATATAAAAAATACACACTTAGATCATTGATTTACAGTATTATACACAACTGACCAGGAGCAGCCTGTACGGATAGAAAATATTTTTCACAGAATCTGTCGCATTCTCAGCGATTAGGATTTTGACATTTTGATAGCTAAAACACCAATTACCCGACACTTGCTATTGAAGCACTACAAAAGCATCTGGATTAGATTAATAGCTATAGCAAACAGGGAGAAAGCTGCATTTGCAGCGTTTTAAGGAAACTGCTGAAGTTTTTCCTTACTTTATAAACTATATACATGAACAAGAGTTTTACGGTAACTGTTTTAAAGCTATATAAAACTTAAACTTTTAATTATGAAAACAAGTAAAGCAACCGTTATCTATGAAATTAACGGAAAACGGCACGAAATTGATATCGACACTCAATTTGTACCAACAGAGAAAGAAGCTAAACACATAGCAATGGAATCACTTGCAAAAAATGCAATCAAAGAAGATATGCATACAAACGGCATTACAGGTGATCCGAAGATCGTTGACATCGTAGAGGATAAATAATGAAAGAAAACATACACCCTCTCTAAGTAAAAGAGCTACCGGTTTGGCTATTCAAAATCCTTCCGGCAGCTCTTTTCATTTTCGCATAAAAACAAAAAAAAGACGGGATATGACCATCGCGGCACATCCCGTCTTCAAACCTAATAATATCTGATAAATATTTTGATGAGAAGATTACATCATTCCACCCATGCCTCCCATTCCCGGAGCCATTGGTGCAGCTGGTGCATTCTCTTCTTTTTTCTCTACAATCACGCACTCTGTTGTAAGGAACATACCTGCGATTGATGCAGCGTTCTCAAGAGCCACGCGTGTTACCTTAGCAGGATCAATTACACCGGCAGCTACAAGATCCTGATATTCACCTGTACGCGCGTTGTAACCAAATGCGCCAGTTCCTTCGCTCACTTTCTGAACGATTACAGCACCTTCAACACCTGCATTAGCAGCAATCTGACGAAGAGGCTCTTCGATAGCACGACGAACGATTTCGATACCAGTAGTTTCGTCTTCGTTTTC
>JBOFDD010000013.1:0-2051 GCA_051646645.1 Bacteroidales bacterium
GATTATCTGATTGATAACTCGTCGGATCCAAGTCAGAGCGCTTGTTCCATTATTCATTTGAGTGTGTGAGTTATTCTGTTGTCTATTACTTTGTATAACAAAATAACTGCCAAAAAGATTAATATGCAAAAATGACAGACTTAAATGTCATTTTTTTCTTTTTATTTTCAGCTTGCATGGTATAAATCTAATGCAATATTGGATATTATTTCATATTGTTATTATTGGATTTGATATCGTTTATTAGATATAATAAGTTTCTGATGGTGTTATTTTAAAAAAAACAATACTTTTGTCATTCTATTTTATTAACTACTTAATGTATCATGCATCAATTTAAATACATCATTGTAGGGAGTGGCTTAGCTGGTCTTTACAGTGCTCATAAAGCTGCCCGGTATGGTAAGGTTGCTTTGGTTACGAAATCAAAGCTCAGAGAGAGCAATTCATATTTTGCTCAGGGGGGGATAGCGGCAGTGACAGGGGATGAGGATGATCCGAGTTTGCATTATCAGGATACAATGATTGCAGGCCGAGGTTTGTGTGAGTCTTCAGCTGTAAATATTCTGGTGAATGAAGGACCTCTAAGAATTAAAGAGCTAATAGAGGAAGGAATGCGTTTTGATACTGAAAACGGAGAATTATCTTTAGGTCTTGAAGGTGGGCATCACAGAAACCGTATATTGCATGCAGGGGGCGATTCAACTGGTAGGTTTATAACGGAGTTCCTGATTAAAAAAGTAGAGTCAGATCCCAATATTACGATCCTTGAACAAATGTCTGTAATTGATTTGTTGGTTCACAATAATGTGTGTTACGGTGCTCGTTGCTGGAATGAACAAAAAGATACAGAAGAATTATTTTATGGACAGTATCTTTTCCTTACTTCCGGAGGTGCTTCTGCTATTTATAGTCGTACCACAAATCCGGAGACAACCATCGGAGATGGTCTGGCATTAGCTTATAATGCGGGCTGCAGAGTAATGGATATGGAGTTTATTCAGTTTCACCCCTCTGCACTCTATCTCAAAGATAATCCTAAAGCGTACTTAATCAGCGAGGCTGTCAGGGGGGAAGGGGCTCATTTATTGAATAAAGGCACAAAACGGTTTATGCTCTCTAAACATGAACTGGCAGAGCTGGCACCTCGCGATATCGTTGCTCGTTCGATTTATAAGGAGATGCTTAAAGATGACAGACCTTATGTGATGCTTTCTTTGAAACATCTCGAAGCCGCCAAAATCAGAAAGCGTTTTCCAAACATATTTTTGAAGTGTCAGGAACATGGCCTTGATCTGACGGATCAGATTCCTGTTGCACCGGCAGCCCATTATACTGTTGGTGGTATTCTTTCGAATGAATGTGGGAGAACAGATGTCGAACGTTTGTATGTATGTGGCGAAGTTGCAGCTACCGGAATTATGGGAGCGAACAGATTGGCTTCAAATTCATTGCTTGAGTGTCTGGTTTTTGCACATCGGGCAATTATGGATACTCAAAATAAAGAGTGTTGGTGTAAAGCACCTGAATTTAGGAAAGAGTATATCAGGAGAGATGATCAGAAGAATGCTTATATCGCACTTAAAGAGGAGGTGGCAGAAATGATGAATCATCATTCAGGTATTATTCGATCAGATGCATTACTCTCTACCGGTTTATCATTTATTCGAAAAAAGGAGCGCGAATGGCAATCGGACGAGATAGAATATTATGCAGATGCTTCCCGCAAATTGTTAACTGTTGCATCGCTGATAATGACTCCCGCCCGTTTTCGCAAAGAGAGTCGGGGCGGACATTATAGAGAGGATTACCCGCTCCTTAATGATGAGTTTACGGTACATACCATACAACAAAAAGGAGAGGATATGAAGATCGCTCCGGTGAATAATCAATATTTAGAATTTAATTAACACACTAAAGTTTCTCACTTGAGCTAGTAAGTTTGATTATCAGGCAAATAACAAATCATCTAAAGGTCTAACCACCTGACTACCAGTTAAGTTGATAAAGTCAAAAGAATAGCCATTTCCGTTAATCCTGCATATCCAACT
>JBOFDD010000014.1:0-3115 GCA_051646645.1 Bacteroidales bacterium
ATCTCTTCAAGCTTAGCACCTTTTTCAAGACCTGCATTGATATAGAATGCAAGCACCGGAAGAACAGCACCATTCATTGTCATAGATACAGACATTTTATTCAATGGAATGCCATCAAACAAAACTTTCATATCCTCAAGAGAACAGATAGAAACACCCGCTTTACCTACGTCACCTACCACACGTTCGTGGTCAGCATCATATCCGCGGTGTGTAGCAAGGTCAAATGCTACAGACAAACCTTTTTGTCCGGCAGCAAGATTACGACGATAAAAAGCATTTGATTCCTCTGCTGTAGAGAAACCTGCATACTGACGGATTGTCCATGGTCTCATTGCATACATACCAGTATACGGACCACGAAGGAACGGTGCCACACCTGCCACGTAGTTCAGATGCTCCATGTTCTCCAAATCCTCTTTTGTATAAACACTCTTCACCGCAATTTGCTCCGGTGTCAGCCAATTAGCTTCAATACCATTGGCTTTTGCCCACTCTGCACCGTTATTATCAGCACATCCGCCAGTTTTTATATCGATATTTTTAAAATTCGGTCTCATTGTAAATTGATAATTTCAACGCATTGTGCGTTTGTTTGATTATGAATTGGATAAGATCTGCAAATTAGTTGATACCCATTTTTGCATTATAACCTTTCAAAGTCTCCAGTACATTTGAACGAACGTTGATAAACTCTGTGATACCCTGAGCTTTTAGTTCATCTGTGCAAGCAGGAGCACCTGCTATTACAAGGGTAGCACGATCAGCAATCGCAGCTTTAGCAGCCGGAGCCAATGTTTCGTACTCTTCATCACTCGAACAAAGAACGATAAAGTCAGCATCTGCTTTCAGTGCAGCTTCCACGCCACTTTCCACAGTTTCAAATCCTAAGTTATCAATTACCTCATAACCTGCACATGCAAAGAAATTACAAGAGAACTGAGCGCGAGCCAGACGCATAGCAAGGCTACCAATTGTAAGCATAAATGCTTTCGGACGTTTTGGTGCTTTCTCTGTAGCCAGACGTAATGCTTCGAAGTCGCTTGCTCCGCGTGCGAAGTCTAATGCTACTAAGCCGTCTTCTGTGTTACAGTTGCAGCCACAACCACATTTATGATCTTCAAGTTTGATTTTATCAGAAGCCTTTTCATTGAAGTTAGGATACTGGTTTGTACCTAAAAGAATTTCACGGCGTTTTGCCAGAGCATCACGACGTGCAGCTCCTGCTTTATTCACATCTTTCTGAATATCACAAGCGTCTACAGCAGCTTTAAATCCGCCTTTTTCTTCTACTGCAAGGAACAGATTCCATGCCTGTTCAGCGATAGAGCTGGTCAGATTTTCAATATAATAAGAACCTGCAGCCGGATCAACGATCTTATCGAAATGAGATTCTTCTTTTAATAGTAGTTGTTGATTACGTGCAATTCTTTCGGAGAAATCATCAGATGTTTTATACGCCACATCAAACGGAGATACAGTTAATGAATCAACACCGGCAATTGCCGCAGACATTGCCTCTGTTTGCGTACGCAACATATTTACGTAAGCATCATAAACCGTAAGATTCCAGTTAGAAGTTTCAGCGTGAGATCTCATTTTCATGGAACAGGTACAAAGACCGTCAGCCTGTTTGTTCGGACAATCGAACTGACATTGAGGATTGTAAGCTTTCACAATATTAGCCCATAGCATACGAGCTGCGCGGAATTTCGCGATTTCCATGAAGTAATTAGATCCTACTCCGAAATTAAATTTAATTCGTTTCGCTACCATATTTGCCGGAAGACCAGCTTCAACTAACTGAGCAAGAATTTCATTACCCCATGATAATGCATAACCAAGCTCCTGATAAATATATGATCCTGCATTATTAAATGACAGTGCGTTTACGCTGAACACTCTGAAACGAGGCAGAGCAGCAGCTGCTTCAAACACTTCTTTATATGCTTCTGTCATATTTTCGAACGGACGACCTTTTTTCAGGATGCGTTTGAATGGGTCGAAATCAACCGAACCGTACGCGTTCATCACGTCAACATTGTTTGCTTTGTAGTATTCGCCTAATAAAGCAATCAATTTTGCCGCGTTTCGTACGCAACAACGGAAGTTCAACTCTGCCGCAACCGGATCAATGCCATTAAGTAAAGCAGCTATCGACTCAGCATTTACGTGTTCGCTCTCAATTTTAAAAGACAACGAATTAACGCCTTTATTCAATAGTTCCAAAGCTTTTTTATTCGCTTCAGCAGGATTTGTTTCTTTCACATCCTGACGAACCAGCCATTCATTATCTTTTTTTGTCCCGCGAACAAACGGATATTCGCCCGGAAGTGATGAAGGAGTTGTTAATCCTTCTAAGTCTTCAGCACGATACATTGGTTTTACTGAGAAGCCTTCATTGGTTCTCCAAACCAATTTCTTCTCAAAATCAGCTCCTTTCAAATCAGCTGTCACTTTATCCATCCACTCTTGTGTAGAAACCGGAGGGAATTCGGTAAACAACTTTTCTTTACTATTTGCCATAGTGTTTATTAAGTTAAAGTGATAATTTAGTTTGAGACTTTTCTTTATAACCCCTGCAAATGTAAACTTTTTTAGAATATTCCAAAATAAAACCGATAGAATATTACCAGCAAATTCATCATTATTTTATTTGTATTCAGACACATTCCTGCCACAAACATCCGCTAATCCCATAAAAACAATCATTCTGTAAGCTACATGTGTTTATTATTTAAAATTCACTGTACTTTATAGATATAATTTTACATAATCACATTAACATGATACTTGTATAATTTCACAAATCAATCAAAAAAAAGCAGGAAGAATATAGTATTCCTCCTGCTTTCTGTTTTATGATAAATGTTATCTTTTATAGTTTTCGTAAACTCCGGCAATACCTTCGTTCAATGAAATTTTAGGCACAAACCCCAATGATTTAAGTTTTGAATTATCCATCAATTTACGGGGTGTACCATCCGGTTTAGAATGGTCCCACACCAAATCACCGTCGAAACCGACAATAGCCTGTACCTTTTCTGCAAGCTCTTTAATAGACAAATCTGTACCGCTTCCGATATTTACATGAGAAGGAACACCATCCGGAGCA
>JBOFDD010000015.1:0-2152 GCA_051646645.1 Bacteroidales bacterium
AAACGTGCAAAGATCAGTGAGATTTTTACGGATGAAACCGGTGATCGCTGGTTCAAAGCAAAAGTTCAGTTTGTTACTATTGATGAGAGAAGCGGTGCGGAAAAGCGAACATCCTGCAATATGCTCGTACAGGCTTGCACGTCAGATGAAGCACTTGCGAATCTGCACAATGGCATGAAAGGTACTATGGCTGACTATGAGATCCATACAATCAGTGAAACGAAGCTGATGGATATTTTCCCTTTTATCCCGGAAGAATAACTTAAATAACAATAACCTTATGAATATCAATGAGACTAAAGATCGGATAATACAAGAGATATCCGAGAAGACGCTGGATCTTGCAGCAAGTATCCGGAAGGCAAATAAAGAAGGAATCCCGGCATCATTTATTTGTGTGTCCGTCGTTGATTCAAACGAAAAAGTAATGTGTTCGCATATGAGTTTTAACCATCTTGAGCACATGGATGATATTGCTAATGAGCAATTCGGATTGATCAATAATTTTATAAATGATCCGGAAACCTTGATGAAATTTATGAGTGAACAATAAAGCTAAATAATGATGATTTACAAAGTTCAATTTCAGATACACCGCAGAGGGTATCGCAAACTTAGGCTTGAGGGTCTTTACTCCCCTGAAACGGGAGTTGAGATTTCAGTACCAAACATGAAACGTGAAGTGACCGAATTTATCAGATCTCAATTATCTGCACGAAACAAAGAGTTTGAAAATTTTGAAATCGAGCTTACGGTTTTCAAAAAGCTTAAAACAGACTTCATGTGTCATCCGAAGCAAAACGCATGCTTAGAATTGATAGAATAAAAAAAATAAAGAAAAGTCCGCTGAATACCTAATTTTCAGCGGACTTTTTGTTTTTTGAATTTGCAAAAATCGTACTTTTACATAAAGTAATCGAAATAATATGCAAAATCAACTTGTAATACCATTCAATTGTCCGGAGATAGAGTTATCCGGGAATCGTCGTGCAAGTCGTACGGCTGCATATTCCGATGCCACGATAGCATCTCGCAGTGATCGCCTTGAGAAACGGAACCGTATAATGACAGCCCGTTATTACTATTGGACGGAAATAAAGCGTCGTCGTTTCGATGATGTTTTAAAAATTCTGTCTGATAATGAATTTTTTGTTGAAGAACGGACTATCAGTAATACACTGATCAGCCAGGACGATTTCTATAATGAGTTATTGCGATCAAATACAACTCTGCGCAAACTCAGAGATATGTTTCCCGGCTTTGACTGGAGCTAATCCATAAATTCAGTTTCATATACTGCATTGTACACCTTCAGTCCGTCCGTTCTTTTTTCAGGTATGCAGCGTAACCGGCGCATAGGATTGAACAAATTACCTCCGTTCCACCATTGCAAGGCTTTATGGATATCTGCTAATGTATCCAGATAATTAAGAGCCTGTCCCCTTACTTTTAAAGGAGCTGATGAGTTCGTATTACCTGCTGCCTGAAAAGCAATCTTAATCTGTATCTGTGCCTTAATATTCTGTTTTCCTCCCATATGTGTAGCACATGAAGGATAAGATATGTCTACCAGACAGCAGGGGAATGCCACAGCCGGACGATCTCCTGCACCAAGTTGCCCCTCATCCATATCTATCCATCTGATCTGAGGAACTGTTTGTTTTAGCCTGTCACAAACAGCAATAAAAAGTTCTTTGTCCATATTCTACTTATTAATTGAGTTTACAAAGCCTTCGATCCGGGAATAAATCAGAGAATTTAGTTCTTTTGAGTTTCCCATAAATTCACGTTGCGGAATATTCACGTTGCGAGTATGGGACCTGACCTTTACATCCTTCTTCTTTGTCCGTCTGGTATGCTCCGGTACTGAAATACTGCCTGAATCTCCTTCGTTATGTATCTGAGCATAATCTACTTTTTCGTTTCCGGCTGAAATAACAACCCGATCCATCGATACGATCACCGGTCTTATACTATTTACGAGTGCTCCGGAGTCAATCAGCAATGAGCCGGTCTTTTTTGGAACTCTTGGAGCAGCCCAGGGATTACCGTCAAATGATTTTGTTCTAAAAGCAGACTTGAAATACTCGGTAGCCGTTTCAGCAACGATCTCTGCCGCATCGGATAGTATATCCTGAGGCAGAGATTGAAG
>JBOFDD010000016.1:0-11286 GCA_051646645.1 Bacteroidales bacterium
GCATATCTGAAGATAGAATCAAAATCATTCAGGATCATTTAAATGACCGACCAAGGAAAAGATTAGGCTATTTATCACCTAATGAAAAATATCAAGAATTTATTAATCAACAACTTGCATTAGTGAGTTGAATTCAGCTAAGATAAACAACAAACCTATTGGTAGAGTTAAGTATGCACTAAATTAATTCCGCCAACGGGTATGAACATATAAAAATAAAAAAGGCTCTTCGTAAGGGATTTAACCTTAGGAAGAGCCTTTCATTATTATTTAATTATATCTTACCAGAAGAGTTGAATTAGTAATAACCCAACTGATACGGCTGTAATTGTAGCAACCAGACCTGGCATCATAAATGAGTGATTCAGAATATACTTACCAATACGTGTAGTACCCGTACGGTCGAAGTTAATCGCTGCAACTACTGTCGGATAATTCGGGATAAAGAAATATCCGTTTACAGCAGGGAACATCGCAATCAGCATGTAAGGAGAAATACCCAATGCAAGACCAAGCGGCATCAATGCACGAACTGTAGCAGCCTGGCTATACAGAAGAATTGACATCACGAACAGCGCAAAACCAAACAACCATGGCATTTGAGTAACAATTGACTCAATAGATGCTTTTAGTTCTACCATATTTCCCTGAAGGAATGTGTCTCCCATCCATGCGATACCGAAAATAGCTACAACTGCTTGCATACCCGCAACGAAAACAGAACCCTGAGCAGCTTTAACTCCGTTGGTTTTAGTCAACATCAGGATCAAAGCAGCTGCTGATAGCATTAGTATCTCAATAATTGCAGGCATGTCCAATGTAACTAACTTATCATCTAACTGGAAAGTCGGACGAAGAGAGTCTATTGAACCAAATAATACAATAAATACAGTTGACAGAATAAACAGGAATACGGACAAAGCTGCTTTCTTATTATTAGCAACTTTAGATGTGGACTGCTGTTTTTCTTTTTCAAACTCACCGTTAGCAAGTCGCTTCTGATATTCAGGATCATCAATCAATTCTTTACCTACGCGCAAAGAGAAAAATGCACCCACTAAAACACCAATAAGTGTTGCAGGAACTGTTACTTTCAAAATATCAAATAATGAAAGGTTATACCCTCCTAATAAACCAAGTAAAGCAACTGTTGCTGCTGATATCGGACTTGCCGTAATCGCTTGCTGAGAAGCAATAACAGCAATACCAAGTGGTCTTTCAGGACGTACTTTAGTCTCTGTAGCCACCTCTGCAATAACGGGTAATACCGAGTATGCAACGTGACCTGTACCAGCGATAAAAGAAAAGAAATAAGTTACCAATGGACTTAAGATTGTAATACGTGAAGGGTTTTTTCGCAATAATTTCTCTGCGACCTTCACCATCAGATCAAGTCCGCCTGCTGCCTGCATACATCCCGCTGCAGAGATAACCGCAACGATCATTAGCATTACATCAATTGGTGGTGCAGTTGGCTGTAACCCAAAAACAAATGTAAGAATTGCCAAACCGATACCTCCCATAACTCCCAGACCAATACCTCCGAGACGAGCTCCGATTATGATTGCAATTAATACTACTAGTAATTGTAAGATCATAAATTAAATTTAAATGAATTATTTATTAAAGTTTAGGTTGTTTCTTCTCCATCTAACGTGTTAAGTCGGCAAAAATAGCATTTTCAGCTGGTTTGAACTAATCAATATAAGACACGACAATTAAATATAGGATTAATTAAGTGACCTTTGATTTATAAAGTATTATATACAATAAATTCACACTTCAGGCACTTCCTGTATTAATCTGCCACTCAAAATATCTCTAATAAGTAATTTGTCAATCTATGAATAACAATCAATATAATCAAATCTTAATCCTTTTATTTGCGACTCTTTTGGGTATAACAAATAATGATAGAAATAGGACGAAAAAACTAAAAAAAAAGACTGTGATACGTTTTATCGCAACACAGTCCTTCTTTATACCTGATCATCTATTAAATCAAAAGAATTGACAAATTCATCTTTCATAGCAACCATTTCTTTATTAAAAACAGGCAATACAACCGACAAATAATACAATTTATTCCTTACCATATAATAGTGATTATATATTCTCGAATTGTCTTCTTTGTTCAACCACACAAAACTTGCCCCCGGGTAACCAAAACGGAGCAAGTCATTTCTTTCGAGAAGTTCATACTGGTTATTCAGAAAATAGGCCGGTTCCTTATCTGTAAAAAGAAGCTGTACCAATCCAAGTGAATCTGAATGCATCAGATACGACGGATAAGTTGTAGCAGACACATTGTAGAAAATCTTTTTGTCATCTGCTGTCCGGTTGACCCCTTTCCATACATAACTTATTATCAGATCATTTTTAAACACGACTGTATCTGAGCCTGAATAAATATTTTCTGGCAGAAGCACCTGAAATCCATACTTAGGCATTGACGCCATAGTATAACTATTTCTGGAAGAGGGTAAACAGGAAGTAATAAGAAATAACAAAAAAGCTCCCCAAAAGAAGAACTTAAGATAAGCCTTACTTAAACGCATAATATCATTAATTACGGCCTCATTTTCAATTGCGCAAAGATACATAAAAAAGATAAGTATATCTATGCAATTTATAAATTAATTTAAAAGAGACAATAATTAATCCTCTTATCTGCCAAAATAAAACAAATCAAAAGCACTTTTTAATTTAATTACCCTTATACAACTTCAGATATACTCTTATACCTAATTTATTATTTACGCCTGCACAAAGACGTAAATGCACAATAGTCACATTGTTTCAGATCATCGGTCTGACGGAATGGAATTGTTTTATCAAAAATCTTATCAAGAAGAAGCTGAAGTTCACGCTTAAAACCATCCATCCACTGCTCTGCATCATCTACAAAGATACGCTCTGAGCGAGTGAGTCCGTGACGAACTCGTGTCTCATGATCGTTAAACAGAGTTCGGATAAATGAGACTCCGGGCTGGATATAAGCATCCTTATACTGATCCCGATATAGCATTGAGTATAGAAACACCTGCAATACATACTGCGGACGATTTGACTTAGATGAGTCAAATAAGTCTGAAATATCGCCAAAGACCATCGCTTTTTCTTTGCCTGACTTGTAATCAATCAAACGTGTATACTTATCCACCTGATCGACTCTGTCAATAAAACCTTTCAACGACACTTCTTTTCCGGAGTCTGTTTTAACAGAACCCTTAACAAGCATTTCCGAGGCTATATACCTGAAAGGAGTAAGCTTCATGTCATTTTTAAGCATAGCTATCACGTATTTACGAATAATTTCGCCTACAAGGTAATTCTGTCCTTCTAATGGCTTACGGTAGTTTTTATTCTTAAATACCTTTTCTGCGAAAGCCTTACTCAGGAGTTCGGTGAGTCTTGACTGATTCTTAGCATAGGCTGTCAGTACATCAACAGTAATAACTTCATTGCGTTCTTTAAGCTCGTTATATATCTGTTCCATCATATAGTGAAACAAGTCCCCGAAAGTATTCGCTTCTATACGCTCACTAATATCTTCCTCTTTATTCAACCCTTCTACATAGCTATAATAGAAACGTAACGGACAATCGAGATAGGAGTTTATAGCCGATGCAGAGATCGAATGTGTTCCACCGGTTAAGAAACGTTCAAGCTTTTGCATAATCGCATCATTCTTTTCAATCTGAATCGAATCCTGCCGCTCGATGGCTATATTATACTTCACACTTCTGCGGTGAATGGTTTTACCGTAAAGATATTCCAGCTGATAGATAAAACGGCTGACCTCTCCTGTTTGTAATCCATCCGTACGAGAATCGTAAATCATTACAACTTCTTTAGCCCGATGAAGCATGCGGTAAAAGTGATATGCATAAATTCCATCCTGATGCTCAGTTGTCGGCAAACCAAATGCCCTGCGAAGAGACGCCGGAATAAATGAGTTAGCTGCTTTACGCAAAGGGAACACGCCTTCATTCATTGAAAGAATGACCATACGGTCAAAATCCAGAGCACGGGTTTCGAGTACCCCCATAACCTGAAGTCCGGATAACGGTTCTCCCTGAAACGAGACATTCACTCCTCCGATTAACTTACGCAGTAATCGGAAATAAGTATCCATTGTCATCATGGTGTCTTCTTCGCGCAACAAATCGCGAAAACGCACCAAGGCAATATAATAGTGATAAATAAACTCCCGTTCAATCGCCGATATATTTGAAGCATCACCTTCTTCCTTTCTTGAATCGACAAAGCAATCCAGCAGTTCAAGTAAATATGTAGAAATATCATCACCTGACCGCAATGCTTTGAAAAGTTTATGCAGAAAGACAGAGCCTTTAAACAACGATTCAGGTACAAAGATCAGATTATGATCGCGGATTTCCTGATCAATCTTATCAGCCGCCGGATCTATCGCTCTCACATAACGATGTAAAAGGATCGGACGCACAAAGCGATAATAGAAAGATGGTTCACCATCACTCATGCTCCAGTTTGACTGTAAAGCAATAATTTGCTCAAACAGACCTGCAACCGGAGATGTTGATAGTGAATATCCCATTGTGACGTTTATGGATTCTATGTTTTCCGGAATTGAATATAAAACCGGAAGCAACATCTCTTCATCGGGAAGTATCACAGCTGTCTGAAGGGCCTCCTGGGTATTTTTTTTTGTTCCATCCGGTAACCACGCCGATAGAATGGATGATAATTCTTTTGCCTGTCCGATTCGCGATGCAATATCGATTAACTCAAAGCGCGGATTCGTACTTTGATGCTTTGGCATCGTTAGCTTAGAGCGTAACTCAGAGGCGTAATTCATAAACATAGATGCCTTATTCTCGCGTTCTTGAAGATACTCCGAATCAAAATCCCAATAGAAATCTCCGGTACCCTTATCACGCAAGTAAGTCATCAACGCTTTTTCTGTTGCTGAAATAGCATTGAAACCTACAAAGACAATCTGATCGTATGGAAAATCAAGAGTTTCTTTCCGTTTTGCCTTTTCTGCCACTTCTCTGAAGATCATTCCCTCGTAAGCCAAACCCTGAGATTGGAGTTGTTCTCTGAGTTCTTCATAAACAGGAAGCAGCACTTTCCAGAGTGCAAGAAACTCTGTCACTTTCTGCCCTTCGGAATCGGGCGAGAAGCTACCCCAGAACTGACGAATCGCTTCAATCTGCTCTTCCGATAAATAATCGAACGTATCATCTATCTCCTTCAGATCTTTGATATTCATAAACAGTTGCTTCGGATGCGCAAGCCATTTATCAACATCATCGAAATCATTCAGAAGCATATCTCCCCAAAAGACGAATTCATCAAATGTTTCTTCAGAGCCACTTATCTCTTTGTATATCTTATACAAAATAAAGAGCATGCTCACTTTATCTGCAACCTGCAATTCTGACTGACGTAAAAACAATTCGTTAATAGTCAGGATAGCAGGAGAAAAAAGTGGCTTATCGGTCATCTGAGCCAGTTCCCGCTGAAAGAAAACTCCGGCTCTCCTGTTTGGGAATACAAATGCAATGCGTGAAATATCAGCACCGTATTTATTCCAGAATATATCTGCTACATCATGTAGAAATGTTGTCACGATAGTATATTTTTGATTGATTTACCAAATCTGTTTTAAGGCTTTAAAGATACAAAAAATATTTTCTCCATTAATTCTTTTCAAAAACTATGACAAACCACAAATTTAAGTAATATTGCAGTCTTTTCCCGTCATTTGGCGGGACCGGAAAGAATAATAAATTAAATAATATGACAAGAAATTTATCTATCAGAGCAATTGAGGAAGTTATGCTTGAAGCTTACGAAAAATTTCGTCACGAACCTGGCGGCTCTAATGCCTCATATATACCTTATCTTCAAAGCATACCGAACGATTTATTCGGTATATCCATGTGCTTTCCTAACGGGAAAATCCTGAGTGTGGGTGATACGGATTATAGCTTCGGAATTGAATCTATATCGAAAGTACTGACAACTATTTTAGTGTTGCAGCAATACAATGATGAAACCCTGCTTGGGAAAATCGGAGCTGATGCAACCGGATTGCCTTTCAACTCTATTATGGCTATTCTGCTTGAAAATAATCACCCGTCCACACCTCTTGTGAATGCCGGTGCAATAAGTGCCTGTAGCCTGATTCAGCCAATAGGAGGGAAAGAAGAAAAGTGGGAAAAGATCCTGCGTAATATGGAACTTCTGTGCGGTTCGCCACTTCACCTGATAGAAGAGCTTTATTCATCAGAATCCGAAACCAATTACAACAACAGATCCATAACCTGGCTTTTGAAGAATGTCGGTCGCATCTATGATGATCCGGAAATGGCGCTGGATCTTTACACAAAGCAATGTTCTCTTGGTGTTACCTGCGAGCAGCTTGCTATTTGTGGTGCAACAATAGCGAACGGAGGATGGAACTCTGTTACAAACAGACTTATCTTTGATTCGAATATTGCCACTCGGATTATTTCCTTAATTGCCACTTTCGGATTCTACGAAAAAACAGGAGAATGGATTTATTCAACCGGATTACCTGTCAAAACAGGAGTAGGCGGAGGTATTATGGGTGTACTTCCGGGTGTATTCGGGATAGCCGCATTTGCACCTCCGATTGATGAATCGGGTAATTCTGTAAAATCTCAGATGGCTATTAAGTATATTATGAACAAGCTGGGATTGCACATTTACAATCGCGAAAAGATAAACATCATTGATTAAATAAAAAAAGAGCCTCTTGCTAAGCGTATAGCAAGAGGCTCTTTTTTTATTTTGCAGATTCAACAATCTGATATATCTCTATAGGTTGGTCAACTATATAATCGGGATTAAAGGCTTCTAATTCTTCTACTGGTCTGAATCCCCACGAAACGCCGGCAGAAATTAAATCCGAAGCTTTTGCTGTTTGCATATCTACTCCTGAATCGCCCACATAAAGGACTTTCTTTTTATCTGTTCCGGTCTCTTTGAGAATATCATAAACAATAGTCGGATCAGGTTTTGGTGTTATTCCGTCACGCTGACCAAGCACAACATCAAACTCATACTCTCCGAAATATTTATCTACAAGGAATTCGGTTGCTACCTGATATTTATTGGATGCAACTGCCATTTTCAATCCTTTCTCTTTCAATGCAGAAAGCAGTTCGGGGATTCCTTTGTAAGGGCAAGTCAGGTCTGCGCTGTGTTCTTCGTAATAAGCAACAAAGTCTTTTCTCAGTTCAAGCACCTTTTCCTCTCTTCTCACCTCTTCAGGCAATGCGCGCTCAATAAGCTTATTTATTCCGTTACCGACAAAAAAGCGATAGCTGCTCAGATCATGAGTCGGATAACCATGTTTTTCTAATGCATAGTTTGTACTGGCAGCCAGATCATCGATCGTATTCAAAAGAGTACCATCTAAATCAAATATAACTAGTTCTATCATCTTATTATTACAATATCTTTATATGCAAAGATAATGTCTTCTTCTCAATTATTCCTTCTTTCGCATGAATGGCTTGATGATTAATCGCAAAGAAAGGTCGTAAGTGATATAACTCCAGAGCCAGTTTATGAATATAAACAGCTTATTCTTTACTCCTACAATAGTCATCAGATGCACAAAACACCAGACAAACCAGGCTAATACTCCATGCAATTTTAGCTTACCTATACGCGCAATAGCCACATTACGCCCAACTGTAGCCATCGATCCTTTATCTCTGTAAATAAATGGCGGAGGCACGATAAACAGCTTGTGAATATAAAGCGACTGAGCCACATATTCGCCCTGCTGTATAGCAACCTGTGCAACCTGAGGGTAACCTCTGCCCTCATTTACCGAAGGCTGCAATCCAATATCCCCGATTGCGTAAATGTTTTTTTCTCCCGAGACTAGCAGATTCGTGTCTGTAATCAGACGATCACCTCTACCCCATTGTTCGTCTTTAAACCCTTCGAGCTTGTTCCCGCAAATTCCCGCAACCCAGAAAAGACTGCGCGAATAGATCACCTCATCATTGCTTAAGGTGGCTTTATGATCTTCATATTCTTTGAGTGTTGTATTCATCAATAACCGGACACCCATTTTCTTTAAATAACGCGCCGCATCATCTGAAGCTTTTTCATCAAAAGCCGAAAGAACACGGGATGAGGCATCAAGCAGCCAGATCTTCATCTTAGAAAAATCCAGTTCAGGGTAATCCTTTGGCAAAACATACTTCTTCATTTCTGCGAGTGCACCTCCAAGCTCAACACCCGTTGCGCCACCACCGACAATAATAAAGTTAAGATACGAATCGCGCACGTGCTCCTCTGTCGCATTCAAAGCTTTCTCTATACTTTCCAGAATATGATTACGCAGATAAAGAGCCTCAGGTACACTTTTAAGAGTAAGACAACGCTCCTCCATCTTGCTGTTCCCATAAAAATTAGTCTTACATCCTCCGGCTATAATCAGATAATCATAACTAATTTCTCCGATAGAAGTATGCAAAACTGAAAGTTCACGATCCACCCTAAGCGCTTCACATAAACGAAAATAGATATTTTTCTCGTGCTGAAATATCTTTCTGAATGGGAAAGAGATATCACTTGGTTCAATACCCGATGTAGCCACCTGATAGAACAACGGCTGAAACTGATGATAGTTATTCTTGTCAATCAAAACAACCTGAAAGTAATTGCGGTCAATCTTCCGCGCAAGCCGCAAGCCACCAAATCCCCCTCCGACAATCACCACCCGTCTTAACTTATGCCTTTCCGGGACAGAAATCTTAGCACTCATTTTTTCTTCGTATTTAATCATTCTTAAATTCATCGTCGAGCAAACGATATATTTTTTTGTGCATCTTTTTAAACCAGGCGGTATAGCTTTCCGGATGATCTTTAAGATCTCTCTTCAGTTCATCATAGGAAACATACTTCCACTCAGAAACCTCATCGGGATTAACCTCTGGTATTTCGTCGGTCATACCAATATAGACATGATCCAGCTCGTGCTCACACAAAGCATTATTCAACTCAGCCCGATAGATAAAATTGAAAACATACTGTAATTCGGCATCTATACCCATTTCTTCTTTCAGTCTGCGTTTTGCACAAATCTCACTATCCTCATCTTTAAGAGGATGCGTACAGCTAGTATTAGACCATAACCCGGCAGAGTGGTATTTTTCGTCTGCTCTTTTTTGCAACAACCACTCTTTCCTTGAGTTCACAATAAAGACAGATACTGCTCTGTGGAGCCTCGCTCTTTTATGCGCCTGCATCTTCTCCATTTCACCCACAACTCTGTCATTTTCGTCGACCAATACAACTTTATTTACCTTTACTGCCATATAATTAGTGTTAGCTGATTAATAAATAATAAGTCTGTCACAGGTTCAGACATTTTCACTTTATTAGAAACATACACAACTTTTATAAGGTTCATAATTTTAATGTTAAAATCACACACCACATTTTCAACAATCTCGAATTAGACATTATTATTTAATTACATTTTTTACTTCTCCTTTTTATCTGTGTATCAGATTAATTCATATATTTGCTAAACGTAGTACTAATCTGTAAATTCCAGAAACAAATATGTTATCAACTCAGGCGATCCGTAAATCTTTCTGGGTAGTTTGTTGTAGCGCAATGTTATTCTCATCATGCGACAATACACCCAAAGATAAGTCAGTTGAGAATCAGACAGAAGAAGTTGTAGTAGAGAATCTACGCTATGGCATCTCTCAGGATTCATTTAAAATTGAAAGATATACCATCAAACAAGGTGAGAATCTTTCTTCGATTATTTCAAAATTAGGACTTTCAGTTCTTGTATCCGAAAAAATCGGATCTCAGTACAAAGACATTCTTGACCCGACAAAACTCAGGGCCGGAGGTAAATATGAAACTTTCACATCTCCTGACTCCTTATCTGCTATTAAATACATTGTTTTCGAAAAAAGTCAAACCGACTTTGCTGTTGTGGATTTCACTTCAGACTCACTAATCGTATATCCGTATACGAAAGATATTCAGATAAAAAGAAAATTCGCTTCGGGTAAAATCGAATCGTCTCTTTGGGATGCAATCCTTAAAGGGGGAGGTGATCCGCTTTTAGCACTTAAACTTTCCGATGTTTATGCCTGGCAAATAGACTTTTTCGACACAAAAAAAGGTGATTCCTTCTCTGTTGTTTATAATGAAGCATATATAGATGATACAACTGCTCTTTATGTACACTCTATCGAAAGTGCAGTGTTTGATCACAACGGTAAAGAGTTTAAAGCTATTCCGTTTACTCAGGACAACATTACCGAATATTTTGATGAGAAAGGCAATAGTCTTCGTAAAGCTTTCCTGAAAGCACCGCTTGACTTCTTCCGTATCACGTCCAAATTCTCGAATGCACGCTTTCATCCTGTACTTAAACGCTATCGTGCACACCATGGAGTTGACTACGCTGCACCTACAGGGACTCCGGTTAAAAGTATCGGGGCAGGAAAAGTGATCGCCAAAGGATTCCAGGCAAGAGGAGGTGGCAACTTCATTAAGGTTAAGCACAATGGTAGCTATACAACAAGCTATATGCACCTGTCGCGCTTTGCTAAAAACGTACAGGTAGGAAGTTCCATTCAGCAGGGACAAGTTATTGGATATGTAGGATCAACAGGACTATCAACCGGGCCTCACCTTGATTTCCGTGTGTATAAAGATGGTAAGGCTGTAAATCCGTTAACGATTGACGCACCCTCGTCTCTTCCGATAAAAAGCGAATACAAAAACGAGTTCCTCGCACACCGGGATATGCTGCTGAATGAAATTGACAGTTGCCGTTCACTGACTCCGGTCAATGAGCCTATCGAAATAAACCGTTTCGAGAATATCACAAAGGTGGATAAAAAACAGACCAAACAGTCTAATTCCTAAGAGAATCAGACCATATTTATATCTTTAAGCGAACAGACTTTCTGATAACAGAGAAAGTCTGTTCGCTTTTTATTACTATGTACCATTAAACAAGTATGCGCCCAAACGAACAAGCGCATCTATTCGTTAAAACAAAGGAGGTATTAATTTTTTTCAGGCATGATTTAGTTTTATCAACCCTATGTTTTGTAATTCCGGTCCGGACCGGTTGTAGATCCGCTCCGGACCGGAATATGAACCGCTCCGGAGCGGAATTACAACCGGACGGGAGCGGATTGCTAATCCACGGTTTTATTCAACTAATCCGCATCTATATTTAAAGTAATCCAAAGTTTGATGTGAATAATTCAA
>JBOFDD010000017.1:0-18932 GCA_051646645.1 Bacteroidales bacterium
GGTAACGGACGAATATATTAATCTGATCTTGAGTGAAGGGATTGATCTTGTCGGGGCAGACGATCTGGCAAGCTTTATTCCTTTTCTGGATAAATACAGAAAATAGTTTTTTTAAGGCTTCTGTAAACATTACGACGACCAAATACGTTTAACAAATTGATTAAAAACTAAAATCAAGTCACTATGTTAAACAAAAAAATGCTTGAGGCTCTGAATACTCAAATCAACAAAGAGTACTGGTCGGCCTATTTATATTTATCTATGTCGGCAAACTTCGCTCACAAAGGGCTGGAAGGCTTTGCAAGCTGGTTTGAAGTACAGTTTAAGGAAGAGCAGCTCCACGCCGAAATGTTTGTAAAATATATTCTCAGTCGTAATGGTAAAATTGAGCTTAAGCCGATTGGAGAAGTAAGACAAGAATGGAATACTCTGCTTGAAGCTTTTGAAGACACATTGGCTCATGAACAGAAGGTTACTGAAAACATCAATGAGCTATATGCGCTTGCCGGAAAAGAAAAGGACTATGCAACACAGAGTTTTCTGAAAACGTTTATAGACGAGCAGCTGGAAGAGGAAGAAACAGCTCAGCTACTGATCGATAAACTTAAACTGATCGGTGACAATGGGTTGGGTATTTACATGCTTGACAAAGAGGTTGCAAGCAGAAAAACGACTCCTGTAACGGTATAAAATAAAAGAAGAGAGGCAGAACCCGAAGTTTTGCCTCTCTTCTTTTATCAATTAAGAAGTTGTTTAAATTTTTCTCATGCATGTGTTTTCGTAATTTTTTGATGAATTTGAATTAATCTTTTTGAAGAGAATAGCGGGCTATTCGCGAAAAAAGATAATTTAAAGGCGCAAAAAAGGACTAAAGACAGCATGACCTGAGTTTATAAAAAAATATTCTGGAAAAATTTAAACAGTTTCTAAGCTCCCTGAAGAGTTGTTTTCATTTTCTCAAGCTGAGGAATTACCGATTTCCACATATTGTCATTCTGAGCCAGTTCAATCGCTTTATCAACCCATTTCAAGGTTTTTGTACGAATAGTCTGGTCTTTACATTTTTGATCAACACGAATAATCCAGTTATAAAGTTGCATAAGCGAAAGCTTATTTTCTTTATCTGCAAGAATCTTAGTATTGATCAGTTTGTAATAATCAGCCCAGTTTTCGGTCATAAGCGCAGCAGTAGAAAGTCCGTTAAACTCAATATCTTTCCAGTTATTCACACTTTTGCTTTTCAGCATAGATATATATTTCGCAAATCCTTTCTGATCGAATGAATAAACTTTATTGGTCTGAGTCAGAAATTTCTCATACCCGCTACCCCATACAAAGCTGATTTTGCGATCAACTGCCTTATCGCCATGAATGGCAGCTAGTGCATCTTTGTTTGCTAACAGATAAGCAAAATACGGAGATTCATAATCTGAGATATTATCTGCATAAACCTTCCATACTTTCGGGTCTTTAAGCCCTTCGTTGCCAATAATTTTCAACAACTCTACAGATGCATCCGTTATCTCTTTTTTCATGTATGCTGCACTGACAGCATTGATATAATCGAACAGGAATGCTGTATCGCGCTGTCCTGCCTGATATTTTTTCAGATAAGTGATCAATCCTTTACCATCAAGCGATGTCTGTGCTTCTGCCAGGAATTTTTCGGATGACATAGCTCCAAGAATTTTATGCTGCACTTCGCCTTCTGGAGAGATAAACAACAAAGTAGGAAACGCTGAAACTTCAAATTGATTTTTCAGATCTACACCTTCGCCTTTTTCCATATCAAATTTAGCGTTAATGAACTTCTCATTCATAACGGCTGCAACTTTCGGATCTTTAAACACGGTTGCTGCAAGTTTCTTGCAAGGACCACACCATGATGTATAGCAATCCATAAAGATTGGTTTATTTTCAGCTTTTGCTTTAGCCACAATGTCAGCCCACGCTGTGTGCTCAAACTGTATTCCATCTTTGTATTTCAATGCCTTCTCGCCCTGAGAAATAAACTTATCGGCTTCCTGGAATCCGCCATCCTGATGAACCTGAACGGTATCTCCATTAACAAAGATATATCCCGGATATCCTTTTACACCAAATCGTTTTGCAAGATCCGGACGATCTTTATGGAAATCGTATTTCACACAGATAAAGTTATTATTGTAATAATCGGCTACTTTATCCAGCGTAAACACGTGCATTTGCATCTGCTTACATGGGCGGCACCATGAAGTGTAAGCGTCAATAAATACAAGTTTATTTTCTGATTTTGCTTTTGCTATTGCCTCTTCGAATGTGATATCCTGAAACTGGATCTGACGGGAGTTGGCTGCTTTCACTTTAGCATCTGCAAGTGATTTTTCTCCAATCTTTCTGATCATTGAAGGATCCTTTGCAATAGAAGCCCAGTTGCCGGCTTCGAGCTGAACACCTTTGTTTGTATAAAAACATACGCAAGGATACATCAGGCTGTTGAGATTCTCAGCAAAATAGAAGTTTTCTTTATTACTCATATCGACCTGAATGGCAACAAAGTTATCCTTCATGAACTTTGACAGCTCTTTGTCAGAGAAAATCTGTTTTTGTGACCCCATCACATCTTTAAATGCCTTTGGAGGGTTTGTGCGGCATACGTCAACAAAGATCTGTTTGCCTTCTTTTGCTGCTAAAGCTTTTGCTTCATCAAAAGATAATTTCTGGTACTTTATTTGTCCGAAGACAAGAGCAGGCAATGAAAGCGCTGCAAGTAATAAAATCTTTTTCATTGGTCTTTATAATTGTGTCTTTACTTATTAAACTTACCTTTCAGATTCTTGATTATGAGATTAAATTCATTTTCCATATCTTTCATGCTGAACTTTTCTCTTTCAGAATCTACAATATAAAGCAATAGCTCTACATTCGATTTATTTTTTCCACGCGGATAAACACGGAATGCATATCCCCATTTATTGTCTAAATAATGAGATTTTTGAACAAAGAAGTTTATCTGCATGGTTTCGTCGTTAAGAACAGATATTGTCTGCTCTCTTTCTTTTCCGTCCTCAAATGTAATATAAACATTTGCATCACGAACTCTTCCCTCGTAGCATTTCACATCTTTGAAGCCCATATACTCTTTAAAGTCTTCGGGATTAGAAAGGTATTTCCAGACAACATCAGCGGGTTGATTCAGCAAAACATTCATTGTTATTGCGGGTGGAATTTTACGTGCGGCAGCCATTTGTGCACTTGTTGTGGAACAACAAACAAAAAGAAGGGCAAGGATATAAAAAATTTTACTTTTCATCGTTTATCTATTTAATTGTATGGAACGTAAAAGAAGTAATGACTTAAAAAGTCATTACTTCCCGGATGCTTAGAAGCTATTATTTAAAAAGTTTAGACAGTTCTTCGTCAACTTTATCAGGAGTGACATTACGAACAATGATTTTACCGTTTTTATCAAGTAAAACAAGGTGAGGAATACCTCTGAACTGATATTCTTCCATAATCTCTTTACCTGAGTTAGGAGCACAAACCTGTGGCCATGGCATGTTTTCTTCAGCCATTGCTTTTTTCCAAGCTTTGTCATCTTTGTCTACAGAAACAGAGAATATTTCTAATCCTTTATTTCCATATTTTTCGTAAACATCCTTCAGGTGAGGAATTGCTTTACGACAAGGTCCGCACCATGATGCCCAGAAGTCAATCAAAAGGTATTTACCTTTGAAATCCTTCGGTCCTAACTTTTTCTTACCGTCAGGAGTAGGGAAGCTAAATGCCGGTGCAACTTTACCCGGTTCAAGTTTAGCCGCAGCTGCTGCTGCTTCTGCTCTCTCTTTTTTGTATTTAACAACCGGAGCATAATTAGGATTGTTCTTTTCAATCGCAGCCAATAACTGATCGTGCAGTTCAGGCTTTGATTTTAAAGAGCCTAATAAAGCAACAGCACTGTTACGATTGGCATAATTCTCAGCTAAGAACTGCGTATATGCATCACTTACGGCATAACCTCTGGTATAACCATCTGCGGCATATTTCTTCCATTCTTCGCTATTTGTTTTGCTTGCCTCGTACATCTCACGACCTGATGCTATCATTTGCTGATAAGCGCGATAATTGAAGAAATTAATCAGATTCATCAATTCATTGCTTGGCCCCGGATTAACCATAGGATGATACGGAGGATTCTTGATCTTCATTTTAGCTGTATCCTGACCTCTGAAGTTTATTTCAATATTCTCATTCTCTCCCCAGAAAGAAAGACGTTCCCATTTTTGGCAATCCAGATTGTATACACCCGGCTGATCTATCTTAATCTTTTTTTCAAATGTGTTATCAGGATTAACTTCAAAGCTATCAATTACTACTTTCAAAGGTCCGTCCTGACGATAAACCTGCATTTTGAAACGATTATCCGGAAACTTAACAGTACCCTTCACTATTATTTCGCTTGTCTGGGCATTAGTAAGCAGACTTAATGCCAAAAGCGCTGATGTTAGAATTCTTTTTTTCATTCTTTGTTAGTTTAAATTATAAATTGTGGAATCATCAAGGATTCTGTTCAATAGGATTTACCTGAATTTCTTTGGAAGGAATCTGATAAACAAACTCGCGCGATTCAGCTGGATAGTTAACTATCACAGTGTGATTTCCTGTACGAACCAATGGTTTACGGAATCGTTTGATATCTGTTATTGCAAAACCTTCACCCCAAAGCTCTTTGCGTCGTTCAACATGAATAGCATCAAGAATATTATCTGCTGTCAATACAGGACGTACAGCCTGAGGATCTCTTTTCTTTTGTAAAGTATAAAGTAAATCAATACTTTCTTCAATGTTGCCTAAACGGGCAGCACATTCTGATTCAATAAGCAACATTTCAGATGAACGGATAAGAAGTACATCTGGAAGCGCTTTTTCTTCAGGGCCATCACATATCTTGGTTGAGATATATTTTCTATCAGGATAGGTTACCACTTCAGATTCTTTCGGATTCGGGACTATTAGTTTACCACGATAATCTGTTGCACTGAACAGAGCCTGAAAATCATCATTTATGTATACAAATCCCTGAGTCCATCTTCCAAAAGGACGAGTATGAGAATACATAGTCTGCATTGTGTAGTTTGCTTTAGTATTCTTTTTACTAGTCGGAAGAGCCCACACACATTCCGAAACCATATTGTTATTCATTCCGCTCAGGTAGGTAAGCTCATCCATAAGCGGATAGGATTTTACGATTTCTCCAGCCAGAGGCTTTGCTTTATCATAGGCTCCCATATCCATATACACTCTTGCTAATATACCTTTAGCAACATCCTTAGAAGGAATAAATTTTGAACCTGATCTGCGCTGAACCGGTAGGTTTGTCACTGACCACTCCAGCTCGGATACAATAAAGTTGTAAACTTCATTCATTGAAGCTCTTTGCTTTGGTGTATTAGTCGGTGTATCATAAAGTGGAACTCCGGCTGCATTGGGATTAACTAAGTAGGTTTGTTGAAAATTCAATACCAGCAAATGATACAGATAAGCTCTTGTAAATCGTGCCTCTCCTTCTATTTGTTTCTTTTGCTCACCTGTAGCTCCCGTAAGTTTTGAAATATTGGCAAGTACATCATTAAGTACGTTGATATGGCTATAGCAATAGCGCCAGAAAAACTCCGGACGACTTTTATCCATTGTACGTGCATCAAAACTATAATCGGTTCCCTGCCACTGATCATTCTGGTAAGACTTAGGAATAATATCTTTCCCCATCATATCTGATGCGATAAGGAAATTGTGAATACCTAAGCCTTGAGCCGAAACCCATCCCGGAGACAAAGGTGAGCCCTGAACATAAGTCATAACTTCATAGACTCCATTCATTACCGCACACGCGTTTTCGTAACTTGTAAAAACAATGTCAGATGTTACTTTGTCTGTAGGTGTCACATCAAGAAATCCATCACATGAGATTACTGTAAAAGCGCTTAGAGCAATCGAAGCACTTACGATATATTTTTTCATTTCTATTTTCATATATCAACGGGGGTTAGATGTTTAATTTAAAACCGAATGAATAAGTTGACATCGCAGGGTACTGACCCATAACTGAGCCTGCAGATACCTGCTCCGGATCAAATCCTTTTTCAGCACTTAAATAAAATACATTTTCAGCCTGGAAATAAACTCTTACAGAATTAATTTTCAATTTGCTAACCCATTGGTCAGGCAGAGTATATCCAAAAATAATATTTTTTAGTTTTAAGTAATCACCGCTTCTTAAATGATAAGTACTTACTTTATTGTAGTAATTAGTGATTGACTTTTGTGCGCCAGTTTCATCTGTATAATTATATTTTGATTCAGACGAAAGACGAGGCACATCAGTTATATCACCTGGCTTTTGCCAGCGATTTGTCATATCCTGATGATAGAACTTAATACGGCCACTACCTGTATTCATCATGTTCATATAGTCATCCATCAAAATCTTTGCTCCTAAAGAGTAGGTAAACAAGAAGCTCAAATCAAAATTCTTAAAACGGAACATGTTATTAAAACCTCCTGACACTGTTGGTGTATAGTTACCTACGTAATATTTACCTAAGTTTTTAAGTGTTTTTTTAGATCCATCTTCAAGAGTTACGGTTTTCGATGCTGTCTCATTGTAGTCGTAGGTCTTAACGCGATTTCCGGTAAGATCACCTGTTTTCAAATCAACCTCGTCAATCCACCACATCGGAAGTCCGTTATCCGGATTTACTCCTGCCCAGTCTGAGATATAGAATTCCGTAGTACTTTTTCCTTCTTTATAAATTCGTGAGCCTACAACAAATTCGTCCTGGTTCAGCTTCAGAATTTTATTTCTGTTTCTTGAAATATTGAAGTTTGTTGTCCAGGTAAAATCTTTATTACGAATATTGTCTGTTGTCAATGAGATTTCAAAACCTGTATTTTTCAGACTTCCAATATTCTTGGTCACTTTATCAAATCCGATTGATGGTGCAAGCGGTACGCTATAGAATAAGTCATCTGTAATACGGTTATACCAGTCTACATTCAATCGTATACGGTTCTGTACAAATCCTGTTTCAAGCCCGATATTAAATTGTTTGTTAACCTCCCATCTCAGGTCTTTATTTGACAAACCGGAAATATATACAGCCGGAGAACCAAGGAATTCGTAGCCTGTAGAATAATAGGATCTGTAATCATTTGATCCTAAGTTTCCGGATGTACCATAACTTGCTCTAAGTTTACCAAAAGTAAACCAGTCAAGAGATTTCATTACCGATTCGTTAGAAAAAATCCATGATGCGCCAACACTCCAGAAATTACCCCAGCGAGAGTCCGGGTGAAAATTAGAAGAGCCATCACGGCGCAAGCTGGCTGACAAATAGTATTTATTCATCAAATCGTACTCCAAACGTGAAAAGTAACCAACAAGGCGACTTTTATTCGAGTAATTCCCTATCAAAGGACGTGTCCATGTTGCTCCGTTAGCCGTTTCCTCCATACCATCAAAAAGGAATCCTTCAGATGATGTAGACATGTCTTCACTTGTTCTCTCATTAACCTCAGCACCTACTAACGCACGCAAATGGTGCATATTACGCCATGCTTTATCATAACTTAAGATAGAATTGAATGTCCAGTTAAAGCCCAAAGACTGACGTTCACTCATAAGACCACGGTCTTTGCTGCCCCCCAGAGTACGATTTGTATAGTTTCTGCTTTTTGAAGTAGAGATATTATTGGAATAAGTAGCTTTCAGGTTCAACCCCTTAATTATCTGCCAGTCTGCAAAATAATTCATAAACCAATAATAGGATTTTGAAGAAGAATTATCCAGATCCAAAGTACCAAGTGGATTCACCCCTTTTCCTTCTACATTAATATCTGGTCTTCTGCTATTCAGGATCCCATCAGGTCCATCACCGAAATCAAGCATCAGGTTTCCATCAGCATCTGTCACCAATTCACCTTTCTCATTGCGTTTATGCAACGGATATAATCCCGGGGTATAACGTGCATAGGTTGCAAACTGAGAGTATCCGTTATTAACAGATTCAGATGTTGATTTGGATGCTGTCATACCCATATTAGCACCAAAGGACAGATTCTTGAAAACATTATAGGATAAGTTCATTCGGGTAGTGAATCTGTCAAATCCACTGTCGCCGGGCTCAAGACCGTCTTGTTTCAGGTAACCGGCAGACATGAAGTATTTTAATCTATCTGTCGAGCCGTTCACATTAACATTATGCTCGGTTCTGAATCCGTTTTTGATCAGCAATTTATCATAATCTTCCCACCATAACAACTGGGTATTCGGATCAAGCATACCATCCAGACCAACTGGTGTAGCAGAACTATATGCATTATACTTCAATACATTTAAAAGTTCGCCTGACGCATAAGCTTCCGGTGAAGGATATTTACCATCACCTACGACTCCGGCTTTTTCTCCGTAAAGAGCACTGTTTCTTAATGCTTCCCATGTTAATTCATAGTAATCTTTTGGACCGACTTTCTGATAATCACTACCAGTGCGTGTTGATACACCAACCTGCCCGGAATAAGACACTTGTGCTTTATCTCCTTTTGCCCCACCTTTTTTGGTAGAAATAAGGATTACTCCATTCGTAGCACGCGCTCCATATAATGAGATCGCTGCCGCATCTTTCAATACAGATATCGACTCAATATCATCCGGACTAAGCTGATCCATAGCTTCACTCGGCACACCATCGATAATGTACAAAGGTTTGATCCCTCCATTAATTGACGAAGCTCCACGTATAATAATATCCTGAGTGGATTTACCGCCTGAACCTGCTTTATTTTGCAGCTGCAAGCCCGGTACCATACCTTGTAAACTCGCCAATACATTATTTGAACGATTCTGCTGAATCTGGTCAGCTGTTACTGCTGAAACAGCACCCGTGTAAGCTTTACGATCAGTAGTTCCATAAGCAACTACCACCAACTCCTGAAGCTCCTGATGAGCAGGAACAAGTTGAATCTTCACCATTTTCTGTTGAGCAGGTGTTAATCGTACAGCATGATTATTGTATCCTATATAAGAAAAATTCAAGCTATCTTTTGCATTTGGCAAGTAAATAACAAATCGTCCGTTTTCATCAGTCACAGTTCCTACAGATGTACCTTTAATAAAAACTGAAACACCCGGAAGAGTTGCTTTATTTTCATCCACTACTACCCCTTCTACTTTAACTTTTTTATCCTGCGCAAAAGATTGTTCCACACAGAAAAAGGCAATTAAAAAAGATAATAATACAGTTGCTTTAAAAAAGCACAATGAGCTTTGCCTGCTTATTATTAAACTAAGAAAGCTCTGAGATAAACTTTTTGTTTTTCCTTTCATAGGCTTGTTGTGTTTTGGTTTGATATTGGTTAATGGCTATTATTACGACCATCTTCTTTTCTTAACTACATTAAAAAAATAAGATTTCATGCAAATATATCTATATTACCAAATTTCACAAATTAAGCTTATATTTATAACAGTTCGAAAACAAAATAATATTTTACATTTCAAACACGCCCAAATTTACTACAAATACCTTTCAATAAGAGTTTACAAGTACAAGCAAGAGTAGTAGGCAATTAAAAACAAGCATGTAATTTTGTTAATTAGCAACAGAATGCAAAAATAGCCAAATAAACATTTAACTATTTTTATCACATCAGTATTAAACAATCAAATATCATTATACTATTTCATACTTAAAAGCCATAAGATTAACAAATTTCGCACTAGCCACTCGTACTCTTTCTCCTTCTTAAAAATAAGACTTATCTACAAAAACAGTGTTAATTATTTCAAGCTCCATTAAAAGAGTAATCCATCTATTTACTATCTTTGCGAAACATAATTAATTTTAAATACAAACTCAAATGGGTGGTTTTTTCGGAACTATTTCAAAATCAAGTTGTGTCACCGATCTATTTTACGGGACGGATTATAATTCACATTTAGGAACTCGCAGAGGAGGAATGGCTACGCTTCACAACGGAGTGTTTAATCGCGCCATACATAATCTTGAGAACTCTTACTTCAGATCAAAATTTGAGGGTGATCTGGATAAATTCATTGGCAATTCCGGGATTGGAGTAATCAGTGATACAGATCCGCAACCTATCTGTATCAATTCTCATCTTGGAAAATTCGCAATTGTCACTGTGGCAAAAGTGAATAATGCAAAAGAGTTGGAAAATGAACTTATCAAGAAAGGAAACCACTTTTCCGAACTTAGCTCCGAGCACATCACTGAACTGATTGCGCTACTTATTATTCAGGGAAATAATTTCGTAGAGGGGATTGAGAATGTATATAATAATATTAAGGGGTCATGTTCCATGCTCTTGCTTACCGAACAAGGTATTATAGCAGCAAGAGATAAAATGGGACGGACCCCTATTATTTTGGGTAAAAAAGAAGGTGCATGGGCTGCCTCCAGCGAACCGGCAGGCTTTCCTAACCTGGGTTACGAAGCTTGTTACGATGTAGGACCCGGCGAAATCATACAGCTGACTGCTGATGAAATGATTCAACTCAGAAAGCCAAACAAAAGAATGCAGGTTTGTTCCTTTTTGTGGGTATATTATGGTTTCCCTGTCTCCGACTATGAAGGGAAAAATGTGGATCTGGCACGTTATGCAAGCGGTATGGAAATGGCCAAACAAGACGATGTCGATGCTGATTTTGTTTCAGGAATTCCTGACTCAGGAATTGGAATGGCTCTCGGCTATGCTGAAGGAAAAGGAATACCCTATAAAAGAGCTATCGTTAAATATACGCCTACCTGGCCACGAAGCTTTACACCAAGCAACCAATCCGTTCGCGAGTTTATCGCTAAAATGAAACTTATACCAAACAAACAATTACTTGATGGCAAACGCGTTGTATTCTGTGATGATTCTATCGTCAGAGGAACACAACTTCGGGACAATGTCAATATACTTTACAGCTATGGTGCAAAAGAAGTACACATGCGCACCGGCTGTCCTCCAATCCTCTATGCGTGTCCGTTTATCGGATTTTCGGCATCAAAATCAGAACTTGAACTGATTGCACGAAGAACGATTAAAGAGATTGAAGGTGACGACAAAAAAGATCTGGAAAAATATGCTACTACAGATTCACCTCAATACTGCAAAATGGTAGAAATGATCAGAAAACAACTAAACATTTCTACATTGAAGTTCAATACGGTTGAAAATCTGGTTAAAGCAATCGGATTACCAAAAGAGTGTATATGTACTCACTGTTACGACGGTACCGGCAAATTCGAATAGATGAGGTCATCTCGACTTTTGGAAACGTCGAAAATAGTTTCTAAAAGACCCCATATCGTTATTAATTTTGCCTCTTTCTGCCTCATTTTTCACTTTATTATCTTGCAATAGCCCGCTATTGCTTCGCTATTAAAGCAAAAAATGAATTTGAAACAGACTAAAATTAATTAACGCCCAAAAGTTGAGATGACCTCAATATAAAAAAGCCTGTTGCAGAAATAATAATTCTGACAACAGGCTTTTTTTAAACTAAAAACCGGTCTCTCTTCACAGAGAAACCGGAATAATACAATAGACTCAAAGAGCATTTAGCTCCATTTGAAAAAGTTGGATTTATAATAATTTACATCTATCAAACAATTCATTAGATCTAAAGATCCACTAATTAACAATATATCATAAACACATTGACTAAATAATAAAAATTTAGATTCGAAGCAAAAGTAATAGAATTCTGATTAACTCTATCTTTTTTCTGAATGTATCTTTATCACATTCGCGCCAATTTATTACATATTAATATCTATTCAATTTTCACTAAACATTTGATTTATCGCGAAATCGCTTGGGTGTTGCACCAAAATACTTTTTGCAATAAGTATTAAAATGCGAAACAGAAGAGAAGCCAAACTCTGCTACAATCTGCTTTATAGGAATGGAGGAGTCTTTCAATTTCGCTTCGATATGACTAGACATTTGCTTACGCATCCATTGATAAGGTGTTTCGCCAAAATGCAAATTAAACATTCGTTGAAAACTTTTCAATCCATAGCCACAAATCTCAGCCAACTCAACAACCGTCCTGGCTTTAAGATAAGACTCCATTACCTTATCTTTAAATTCAGAGTTCCGGACGACCTGATCTGAAAGACAAGAAAAACAAATTTCCTCCGAATAATATTCTTTTAGTATAAATGCAAGTTCTCTCAATTTTAAATCATGCAACGTATTATGATGCCCCATTCCATCCTGATAATACAATTCTATTTGATCAAAATAAAGAGATAAATGATCATTCATCGAACGAATTTCAAATATATCGTCTGGTTCATCATTTATATAATCACCATCTGAATTATAATACGAATCAGAAGCAGATAAAAAAACCGGATAACGCAACCCTAACTTGACAATACGAGTATTAGGCTTCATACAAAGCATCACTGAGCGGGAAGACTGAAGAAACAAAAACTCTCTCTCGTGCAAGATCCGGTTATTACTCTGTTCACTTGTAAAAACAGCTTCTCCTTTCAGAAGAAAAATCAGCAAATTCCTGTTCTTTAATATAATTGATTTTGATTTTGATTCTGTTGTAAGTTCGATAAAACTAAAAAGAGAATCATGTCCCACTTTATTACACTTGTCTCCTATAGATTTATCTTCATCTCTTATATGCATAACGATCTGAAATATATAAGGTGTTATCATTTACCCTGTAGTTTAGTTTACAATAGATACTTAAATGCAATTGTAAACGACCAAAGAGTGTTCTGAAGTAAAATTCAAACTGCAAAAATTAGATCCAATCCAGAATAAGACATCAAATCTTATCAAGGACATATACATACATATCAGGCACAATTAACAAACTGTAATCTATTAATAATCAAACGACGGACCTCTATTTTCATCGGCAAAGATATATAATAACCTAATATATAAAATACGTTTTAAAAAATCATTGTTGCACATTAACGACAAAGTTTTACACATTTTAGTTTGAATACAATTAGTAGTCATAAATTCAGTTTAGTATTACCAATTTTATTTCATATTCACATTAAATCACAAAGATCAATTTAAAAATAAAATATTTACCCGCTAATATTTTTTAATCTTAAACATTTTATTTTTATTAGCGTTCTAATTACATCTCTGACTAATTGATTATTATATAATATTCACCCTTAAAAAGGTTTCGACCATGAACAATGTCACTATTCAAGAGGTAATCGAATGGGTACAATCATTTCATAAGAAAAGTACTCAGGCTCTAACGCCATCAGAACGCAAGGAGCAAAAGAAGTATGCAACATTAGTGCAGACTCCTAAGGACAAGTTTATTTTATCAAGTATGCTTGATGAATCTACCCAAATCCGAAACAACCGGAAACTCGCCCGCCAGATCAAAGAAATGATCGATCAGAATGGCAGTCCCAGCTTTTTTACGCCTTTTGAAAAATTTCTCATGAGTATGTTTGCCAAATTCGGTTATCAGTTTGATAGTATCGCCATGCCCATATTCAAAGATCAGGTAAGAAAGGAAACGGCTAACGTAATCATTGACGAAGCACGCCCGAAACTGACAGAACATTTGGCAATGAGACGCAAACAGGGCATTATTGAGAACGTAAACCTGTTGGGAGAGGTAGTTCTTGGCAATGGCGAAGCCGATCACAGATACAAACATTATCTCAGAGCATTAGAGGAACCTGATATTACTTATATCTCTATCAAACTTTCGGGGATATATGCACAAATACACCCCTTAAATTATGAACAAAGCAAAAAAGATCTGTGCGACCGCGTTGCTGCTATTTTCCAGAAGGCCATAGATCATCCTTATAAAAACTTTGCAGGAAAAACTGTTCCTAAATTCGTTAACCTGGATATGGAAGAATACAAAAACACTCATTTAACAATGGATGTTTTTAAGACTGTCCTCTCCATGCCTCAGTTTAAAAATTATACTGCCGGAATCGTTATTCAGGCTTATCTGCCCGATGCATGGGAGCTTCAGAGTGAACTTCTTGAATTTGCTAAAAACAGATTTGAGAATGGAGGTGCGCCACTTAAAATGCGCCTTGTAAAAGGAGCTAACCTGCAAATGGAAGAAGTAATTTCATCTCTTAAACACTGGACAGTACCGGTTTATGATACCAAAGTTGCTGTTGATGCAAACTACCTGAAGATTCTGGATCGCGCTCTTCAGCCTGACAATATCAGAGCCCTGAGAGTAGGTGTTGCTTCTCACAACCTTTTCACAATAGGATATGCATTTATCCTGAGTCAGAAAAATATGATTCAGGACTATGTGTCCTTCGAAATGCTTGAAGGTATGGCCAATCATCTTGCCCGCACAATGCGTGAAATGGATAAACAACTTATATTATATACTCCCGTAGTAAAAAAAGAACATTTCCTTAATGCCATCTCTTATCTGGTACGCCGGTTGGATGAGAATACAAGCAAAGACAATTTTCTTCGCTATTCCTTTAATTTAAAGCCGGGAAGTCAGGAGTGGAATTTCCTTGTTGATCAGTTCACTACTGCATACAATATGCGAAATGACATATCCAGTATCCCAAAGAGAAAACAAAACCGGACACTTCCTGCAATTGAAAAGGGTGATATAGATATTTTCGTCAACGAAGCGGATACAGATTTTGATCTGCTACCTCAAAAAGCGTGGGTAAAAAGCATATTGCAGAAATGGCAAAAAGGACCGGATCACTCTCCTGTTACGATACCGGTTCAGTTAGGTAAAGAAGGAGTAGATGCCAAACAATACAAAGAATATACAGACCGTTGTCAGAATAGTACTATTACTACGTACCGGATGGGGCTATGCAACGAAGACCAGATGGATCAGCTCCTTGATATTGCAAATAAAGATAACTCGGGATGGAGTAATACATCTTTAGCTGAACGCAAACGGATTTTAATGAAATCTGCCGATCTGCTGAACGCAAAACGGGGTGACCTTATCGGATGTATGGCTGCCGTTACCGGAAAAACAATCATGGAAGGTGACGTTGAAGTTTCGGAAGCTGTTGACTTTTGCCGCTTTTATCCTATAACCATGGCTGAGTTCGATAAACTTGAAACAGTCAATATCACACCAAAAGGAGTCATACTGGTCGTGTCACCATGGAATTTCCCGATAGCTATCCCAACCGGAGGTGTTGCTGCTGCTCTTGCCGGAGGAAACCGCGTGATACTTAAGCCTGCAACTGTAGCCGCACCGATTGCATGGGAGTTTGCCCGTTGTTTCTGGGAAGCCGGAGTACCTCAGGAGGCTCTTCAGGTTGTTGTATGCGATGGATCGAAATCATTAAACAAACTGATTACCAGCCCGGTTATTAAACATATCATTCTGACAGGCGGAACTGACACTGCATTTTCAATACTTAAAGAGAATCCGAAGTGTCCGCTTTCGGCAGAAACCGGTGGTAAAAATGCAATTATCGTAACCGAATGCGGAGATCAGGATCATGCCATTCAGAACATTATCACTTCTACGTTTAGTAATGCGGGACAGAAATGCTCTGCTTGCTCTCTGCTCATACTTGAGAAAGGAGTATACAACGATCCCGGGTTCAAAAAAAAGCTTACGGATGCCGTTACAAGTATTCAGTGTGGTTCGCCATGGAATACAAGTAATATTGTAGGTCCGATGATCACGAACAACAACGAGAAATTAAAAACAGCACTGGAGCTTCAACCAGGCGAAGAATGGCTCGTTGCACCATGTTATGTTGATCAGAACAAATATATACTTAGACCATGTGTCAAATGGGGAGTTAAGAAGGGTAACTTCACTTTTGAAAATGAGATATTCGCGCCCGTATTATCTGTCGTCTGTGCTGATTCTCTGGATGAAGCTATTGAATTGGTAAATTCACTTGAATTTGGATTAACATCCGGAATTCAGACTTTAAGCAAAGATGAAAGAGCCCTGTGGAAGTCAAAAATCGAAGCCGGAAATCTATATATCAATCGCGGTATTACCGGTGCTATCGTCAACCGTCAACCGTTCGGCGGAATGAAACGTTCTGCTTTTGGTGGAGGATTAAAAGCCGGAGGTGTAAATTACGTATCCTCATTTGTTCGCTTTACTGAAAAAGCCATCACTCCTGCTTCTGATGAACAAGTTGCATATTTCAGTGAACTTCAGGAAATATTCTCTGATGCAAATGACCTCCGTAGCATTAAGCAAGCAATAAAAAGTTTTGCTGCCAGTTACGATACTATTTTTTGCAAAGAGACAGACGTAAACAATCTTTACGGAGAGGAAAACACAACCCGTTACCTGCCTCTTAAGAGTTGCTGCTTACGTATTACCGGGGATGAAAAACCTGTTCAGGTGGCATTAATCGCATTGGGTGCTTATGGATGCAAAACGCCTTTAACAATCTCTGTTACTCAGAATTATAAAGATCTTGAGAAAATACAGAAAATAGCTCAGGCATGTAAATGCACTGTAAAAACAGAAGACGAAGCTTCGTTTATAAACAAAATGGGAGATTTTGAACGGATAAGAACTTGTAATGATAATCTGTCTGATGCAATCTGGAACAAAGCTGGCGAGAAAGGACTATACATAGCCTGTACTCCGCCAATCAGCGAAGGGCGAATTGAGCTACTTCATTATCTGAAAGAACAGAGTATTTCATATGAATATCATCGCTATGGAAGCTTTATCGGCGAATAACATTTAACTATGAATATGAAAGCCGCATTCGTTTTTTTTCACAATCCGGTAAAAACAAATGAATACGTCGCGATGTTATAATAAAAACGAACAAGAGCAACTCTCTCGTAATAGCTACAGACAAAATCATCATGTGCTTCATGGCACGAGTAATTCAGTTTATTGCTATTTATCTGTTAGCATTAGTTTTCGGGCTCTCAATTATTAATCTTCCGAAAATCTGCGAGTTTACGACTCAGTTGCAGCGGAGAGTTGTTTCTATCTTTTTAAATGTTACCAAATTGGTTTTTTTAGAGTTTTTCATAGTGTAGTATTAAAATGAAGGAAGTCACATTTACAGAATTGTAATGTGACTTCCTTCTATTTTGTACAAAAGTTTATTTTTATCCTACACATCCAGCACTATCCAGCACAAACAACACTAAAACACTGTAATACTGAGTATTACACAAATGCAAAAAGTGACAGATAGTGCTGGATAGTGTAGGATGAATTATCGTTTACCAAAAAACAAGCGCAAGACCAATATAGCATTTAGTGTAGGATGGTGCTGGATAATGCTGGATGAATTATCAAAAAAATGAAAGCATCCAGCACTAACAAAAGCCCGATCTACAAAGGGGTAGCACAAGTTTGTGCTGGATAGTGCTGGATAAAATACGAAAGATAAAACTCTGTGTAATAGTTTTAGAGCCTGATTTGAATTTAGCAAGTAGCTAAACAGATTTACCTACTTGCTAAATTCATTTTGCCGCTTTGAAACTTTTGTCTGCAAGTAGCAAACATTAAACGTATTAAGCACAACATTCAACCGTATAAATTACTCAGAATAAACTTCGGATTACTTCAGATATTAGTATGGATTAGTAAATTCACACCTACGAATTTTCAATCCGCTCCGGACCGGTTATAATTCCGCTCCGGAGCGCTTTATATTCCGCTCCGGAGCGGAATTGTAAAAGATACGGTTGAAAAAACTAAATCAAGCCTTTGAAATAACTAATTCCTCCTTTATTCTTACTAATAAATACGGTTGTTCGTAAGAGAATCTACTTACTTGATGTTGCGCTCAGATCGTAATAACCCACAACCTTACCAGCTATCATATCTTGTGTAGAAGAGAGTAATAAAAAAGAATCCGGATTACCTTTTGACAGACAATCCGGATTCTTTACCCATATTTCTTACTTTTAACGGACAGCAATATTTTTACATCTGCGTCTGCTCAAAAGATTTCCACAAATTATCATTCGGAACAGGTGCCTCAACTACGATTTCCTCCTTCGATACAGGATGAATAAAGCTCACACGTCTTGCATGCAGAGATATTCCTCCATCCGGATTTGAACGGTCAGCCCCATATTTAAGGTCTCCTTTTATCACACACCCCATTTTTGCCAGCTGACAACGGATCTGATGATGGCGACCAGTCTTCAGATCCACCTCAAGCAGATTATAACGATCTGATTTTGCCAGTAATTTATAATGAAGAATAGCCAGTTTGGAATTTGGCTTTTCAATATCATAAGCATATGACTTATTTTGCTTTTCGTTACGCACAAGCCAATGCTGCAATTCTCCTTCCGGATTTTTAGGCTCATTTTTAACGATTGCCCAATACGTCTTCTTTATATCTCCATTACGAAACATCTCATTCAGGCGAGTCAATGCTTTGCTTGTCTTAGCAAACACCACAATTCCGCTAACAGGTCTGTCCAAACGATGCGTAACACCGACAAACACGTTTCCGGGTTTATTATACTTCTCTTTCAACCATTCTTTTACGATCTCAGACAGGGGCTTATCGCCTGTTTTATCGCCTTGAACGATTTCAGAGGTACTTTTATTGACTATTATAATATGATTATCTTCGTAAATAACTTCCATAATGTAAAATTAAAAAAATGAGAGCTGTCTCACACGTTGGTAAAACAGCCCTCAAAGTTATGTATTTTTCTGCGAATTACATATTCATACCACCACAAACATGGATAGTCTGACCTGTAACATAAGAAGATAGATCTGAAGCTAAGTAAACACATGTGTTTGCTACATCATCAGGAGTACCTCCACGGCGCATTGGAATGCTTGATTCCCATTGTTTACGAACATCATCAGACAACTGGTGAGTCATATCTGTTACGATAAAACCAGGAGCAATAGAGTTAGCACGGATACCGCGAGATCCTAATTCTTTAGC
>JBOFDD010000018.1:0-7419 GCA_051646645.1 Bacteroidales bacterium
GCATATCTGAAGATAGAATCAAAATCATTCAGGATCATTTAAATGACCGACCAAGGAAAAGATTAGGCTATTTATCACCTAATGAAAAATATCAAGAATTTATTAATCAACAACTTGCATTAGTGAGTTGAATTCAGCACATTAAAAATCAATGCGTATGAAATTAGTATCCTGGAATGTGAATGGTATTCGTGCCATTGCAAAAAAATCATTCTTCGATCATCTCGAAGCGCTCCAAAGCGATATACTATGTCTTCAGGAAACCAAGGCACAGGACGATCAGGTCACAGAGACACTGTCTGGTCTGGATGGTTTTCATATCTATTCTCATTCAGCCGAAAGAAAAGGTTATTCGGGTACCGCTATTCTGTCGAAAGAACCTGCACTGAATGTTTCATACGGGATCGGAATCGATGAGCACGATCAGGAAGGACGAGTAATTACTGCTGAGTATTCTGATTTCTATTTAATAAACGTATATGTACCCAATTCCGGAAGCGAACTTCTTCGCCTTGGCTACCGTCAGGAGTGGGATAAAGCATTTTTCTCTTTTCTGAAAAAACTGGAAGAAACAAAACCCGTGATTGTTTGCGGCGATATGAATGTTGCTCACAAACCGATTGACATCGCACGTCCAAAAGCGAATTACAATAAAACTGCCGGATTTATGCAGGAGGAAATTGACGGTATGGATCGCTACACACAAGGTGGATTTATTGATACCTTCCGCGCTTTATATCCTGAAAAATCAGATGCATATAGCTGGTGGAGCTACCGGGGTGGGGCTCGTGCTAAAAACATAGGCTGGCGTATTGACTACTTCCTGATATCCGAAACGCTTAAACCGTCATTAAAAGATGCATTTATTTATCCCGAAATGGATGGTTCGGACCATTGTCCGGTAGGAATAATTCTTGAAGCGTAATCCGCAGAAGACTAACACAATCGATATTACTGATAAAAACAGATATGAGAAATAAAGGCAAAAGCAGTGCTTATAAAGAAGATAACATTCGTTTTTTAGAAGAGAATAAAACCAAAGAAGGGATTGTTGAGATTCCGGGTGGTGTACAATACCGCATTCTTGAAGAAGGAAACGGACGAATTCCGACATCAACTTCTCTGGTTCAGGTATTCTATAAAGGCACATTTATTGACGGGAAGGAATTTGACTCTAACCTGGAGGAAGAACTTCCTGCTATTTTCCGTGTATACGAAGTGATCGAAGGCTGGCAGGATATTCTGAAAATCATGCCTGAAGGATCAAAATGGGAAATATTTATTCCTTACAAGAAAGGATACGGAAGCCGTACGGACGGAACGATCAAGGGATTCTCGACATTAATTTTCGAAGTTAAGCTGGTAAGTGTTGCCTGATATGACTTACAAATCACTACTTGAGCTTCTTCGTGAAACACGTTACGAAGAGTTCACAACGGCATTTTGCGAATCCCCCGGGTCAATCGTTAGTGAAACCGATGAGGAGGGCTGGTCTCTGTTGCATCACGCAGCGGAATTGGGGGATAGTAACTTTATCCGGTTTCTGATAGAGCAAGGTGCAGATGTGAATGCTAAATCATTATCCGGATATTATCCTTTTTATATTACGATTGAAACAGGGACGTATACTCCGGAAATTGCAGAGCTGTTCATTTCAAATAATGCACGTGTAGGTTCTCCTCTGCATCAGGCTGTATTGCTTCAGGACATCTCACTTTGTCAGCATTTTATATCAACAGATGCAAACAAAGAACTTACTGATGAATTTGGCAACACACCACTTCATAATGCTGTCGTAACAGGTAATCATGAAATCACTTCGCTGTTACTAAAGAAAGGGGCAAATATCAATTGTCAGGATATTTCGCAAACCACACCTCTTCATGCAATCTGTGCTGACGGAACTATTGAGCTGCTACCTCTTTTCTTAAGTTATAACCCGAATCTCGAAGTAAGAGATTATAACGGACGTACAGCTCTTATTTTTGCAGCCGGAAATGCTTTTCGCGAAGCAGTAGAAGCATTGATTAAAAATGGTGCTAATCTGAATATCCAGGATAATTTCGGAAACACGGCATTGCATTATGCTTTTGAAAATGAAGAAATTGAAATTGCTCAAATTCTGATTAAAGCAGGTGCTGACGTTCAGCTTACAAATAATGAAGGTTTTCAGCCATTCGATCTTTTCCCGGAAGAGTAACGTCAATAAAAATAATAAAAGCCAGGTTTAATCTCAAATGGTTAAGCCTGGCTTTTATATTATTCGGAATACATCTTAATGCGAACAACATCCGGAAGATCTTTAATTTTGCTCAGAGTTTCCTGATAATTACTTCTTATCTTTACGTAGACTACAAACTGTAAAATTGTTGATTGAGTCTTCAGATCCTGCTGAAATCCGGTATAATGCGCCTCAATATGTCCCGCTGATAACATTTTGGACACTTCACTTACCGGTACATTAAGACTATTAAATTCTATTTCAAGTGTACGGGGAATCCATTCTATCCCGGCTTTCTTTTCAAAACGCTCAAGACTTATAAGAATGAACAATACACAAACAGTCCCAATCAGAGCCTCGGCGTACATTCCTATACCCACACAAAGACCGACTGCAGCCATAGCCCATATACTCGAAGCTGTTGTCATGCCGCGGATGGTGCCTTTGCTCTGGATGATAGTGCCCGCACCCAGAAAACCAATACCGGAGATTACCTGTGCAGCAATACGTGTTGGGTCCCCTCCATATATTTTACCGACATAAACAGAGATAAGCATCATTATTGTTGTACCAACAGTTATTAAGGCGAAAGTACGAAATCCGGCTGACTGCTTCCTTCTTTGTCTCTCTATTCCGACAATCGCACCTAAAATCAAACTTATCAAAATACGGAATAAGCTTGTTTTAAACTCGATTTGCTGATCCTGAATTATCTGAATAAACCACTCTACCATAGCGCAATTCTTTTCTATTAAGACAATAAACACAATCAGAAGGTTCATTGATAATAAAAAAAAGGCCGGAGCAATTCTCCGACCTTTCTAATATTTTATTTATTGATAATACCCAAACGTTTGAAGTGTTTTTCAATTGTTTCGATAGCATAATCAATTTGTTGTTTTGTATGCGTAGCCATTAGTGAGAAACGGATTAATGTATCCGATGGTGCAACTGCTGGCGAAACTACCGGATTAACAAAGATACCGTCATCAAACAATTGTTTGGTCACTAAGAATGTTTTATCATTATCACGGATAAACAACGGAATGATAGGTGTAGAAGTATGTCCAACCTCACAACCAATCTCTTTAAAGCGATCAATAGCATAGCGTGTGATCTCCCAAAGATGCTCAAAACGTTCCGGCTCAGACTTCATAATTTCCAAAGCAGCCATCGCAGCAGCAGTAGATGCCGGTGTTATACTTGCACTGAAAATATAAGAACGGGAATTATGTCTGATGTAGTTCGCTGTAACCGAATCACAGGCAATAAATCCGCCCAGAGAAGCAAATGACTTACTGAATGTACCCATAATCAGGTCAACATCATCTGTTACCCCTAAAGAATGGCATAATCCCTGACCGTTTGGTCCGAAAACACCCAGAGAGTGAGCTTCGTCTACCATCACAGCAGCATCGTACTTCTTAGCTAAAGCAACGATATCCTGTAGGGGAGCAACATCACCTTCCATACTGAAAACGCCGTCAACAACAATCAGTTTTACTTTATCGCGTTCGCATTTATCCAAAACTTTTTCCAACGAGTTCATATCGTTGTGTTTGAATTTGATCGAATTTGAGAATGACAAACGACGACCTTCAATGATTGAAGCATGATCCAGTTCATCCCAGATAACATAATCCTGACGACCGGTCAAACATGAAACAACGCCTAAATTAACTTGAAATCCAGTAGAGTAAATAATTGCTTCTTCTTTTCCAACGAATTCGGCCAATTTTCTTTCTAATTCCAGGTGTAGATCAAGTGTTCCGTTCAAAAATCGAGATCCGGCACATCCGGTTCCATATTTTTTTGTAGCAGCTATCGCAGCTTCTTTAATTTTTGGATGATTGGTTAGTCCAAGGTAACTATTCGAGCCGAACATTAAAACTTTTCGTCCATTCATCAATACTTCAGTATCCTGATCGCTCTCGATCTGACGAAAGTAAGGATAAACCCCTGCAGCTTTTGCCTTTTGAGGCACATCAAATAAAGCCAGTTTTGATTGTAATAATTTCATATTCTTATTTTAATATGATACGATTATCGCAGACAACTTGTGTATCTGCATCTATCTCCGTAATATTGCGGGCAAAAATAGAAAAAATATTCTATTCTAATGAAAAGAGCTTGAAGATAATACTCTTTTTCCGATATATCATATAATTTTGAAATGTTTTTTCATCAACTGATTACCAAATGGATAATAAATATTTATATATCATAAATCCTATTTCAGGCACTCGTTCTAAAGTGGATATTCCTCATCTTATCGAAGATATTTTTAAAGGTGAGGATTATACCGTATCCTTTACCGAATATGCCGGACATGCTTCTATTTTGGCTAAAGAAGCTGTTCAGATGGGATATAAAGCTGTGATTGCTGTCGGAGGCGACGGAACCATTAATGAGGTTGCCCGCTCGTTGATAAACTCCGATACAATTTTAGGTATTATTCCTGTCGGATCAGGAAACGGACTGGCTCGTGAGCTGGCAATCCCCATGAATATTAAAAAAGCTTTAAAAATCATACGTGACGGGAATATTCGTGTCATTGACTACGGATTAGCCAACAATCAGCCTTTCTTCTGCACTTGTGGTGTTGGATTTGATGCTCGTGTAAGTTATAAGTTCGCCAAAGACAAGAAAAGAGGTGGGCTTATGTATGTAAAGAATGTTATTACTGAATTCCTCAACTATCAGCCTGAGACCTACGAAATACTGATGGATAATGATCAGATAAAGGAAAAAGCCTTTCTGGTTACAGTTGCCAATGCATCTCAATGGGGTAACAATGCATTCATTGCTCCTGATGCAGATATGGAGGATGGTAAACTAAACATTACTCTGCTAAAACCGTTCACTTATATAGATATTCCCAATCTTGCCGTTCAACTTTTCACGCGTATGATTGATATGAACAGTCATATTTGTACCTTTGAAAAAGATTCGGTAAGTATCCTTCGGGACAAATCGGGTGTTATTCACCTTGACGGCGAACCGATGATCATGCCTGAACGCATTGACATTACAACAACAGCAGGAGGTTTAAAGGTTTTTGTTCCCGTAAAGAGAACTACGATAGAACAACATCTCCACCGTTTGGTGAATCAGTTAGTAAATGAGTTTCCATTTTAATTATTCAATATATGACAGATACAGCTCTGTATTTAATCCCCGTTACACTGGGCGAAACTCCGCACAACAGAGTTTTACCCGAATACAATCGCGAAATTGTACGTGACATCAAATATTTTATTGTAGAAGATGTGCGTACGGCACGTCGCTTTCTGAAAAAAGAAGAGCCTTCTATTGTCATTGATGATCTTACTTTTTTTATTCTGAACCAACATACATCACCTGAAGAAGTTTCAACTTTTCTGAAACCTCTTGAGCAGGGACATTCAATAGGAATAATCTCTGAAGCCGGGTGTCCTGCTATTGCCGATCCGGGAGCTGATGTTGTTGCTATTGCTCAAAGCAAACGCCTTAAAGTTGTTCCTCTGGTAGGTCCTTCGTCTATACTTATGTCATTGATGGGCTCAGGATTTAACGGTCAGAGCTTTGCTTTTCACGGGTACTTACCGATCGAAGGCAATGACAGAGGAAAGGCAATCCGTCATTTAGAAAACCGGATTTACAACGAACATCAGACTCAGATCTTTATCGAAACTCCCTATCGCAACAATAAGATGATTGAAGAGTTGATAAAGAACTGCCGCCCACAAACCAAGCTTTGTATCGCATGCAATATTACGTGCGAGGATGAGTTTATACAAACAAAAACAATAAAAGAATGGAGCAAACAAATTCCGAATATCGGAAAACGTCCTTGCATTTTCCTTCTTTATAAATAAACCAGGAGTGAACACATCTGATTCTGTCTCAATTTCAGTGCGAATAACCGCCTGCCTGAAACGTGCCATTCATAAGTCTGTACGAATGACCATCTGGCTGGCAAAAATCATTTTGCCGGTATCACTTCTGGTACGTATTCTTGACTATATGGGTATACTCACCTACGTGGCAGAATACGCTACCCCGTTATTCAAAGCAATGGGACTGAGCGGTGAGTCATCCATCGTATTTCTGTCAAGCATATTCCTGCCGCTGTACGCACCGATAGCCATCATGTCATCGCTGCCATTAACTATGCGCGAGGTTACAATACTTTCATTAATGTGTTTAACAAGCCATAATCTGCCGGTAGAGTCTGCTATACAAAAAAAGACAGGATCATCTTTTTTCCGGATTGCTTTTTTCCGGATCATCATGGCATTGGTTATGGGGGTATTTCTGAATCAGGTTCTCCCGGCAGATGGATATCCGTCGTGGATCACCACAGGCACAAATGAAACGGCATCCACTTTCGGAACATTACTCGAAGGATGGGCTTGTGCATCAGCAAAGCTGATCGGGGTTCTGCTTCTGGTTCTGTCAGGACTGATGCTCCTTCAACAGATTCTTCAGGAGTTTAACTTACTAAGCTTACTCGTAAAACCATTCTACCCCGTTCTCCGCATTTTTGGAGTACCAAAAGACACAGCCTTTCTATGGCTGATCGGGAATACGCTCGGACTCGCTTACGGTGGAGGAGTTATGATGGAAGAGTTTAACGAAGGCAACGTAAGCAAAGAGGATTGCCGCATACTGAATGTACACCTCTCCATGTGTCATTCGCTCGTTGAAGACTCCATGATCTTTGCAGCACTCGGCATCTCCGTTTTCTGGATCATCTTCCCCCGCCTCCTGTTTGCTTTTGTAGCGGTATGGGGGTATCGGTTGTTTCTTCTGATAACGAAAAAAGATTAGCCAATATAAAAAATCAGGAAATCCCGGAAAGGTCTACTTCCCGGGATTTCCTGATTTTATGACCTATCGATACTCCATGCCTGATCTAATACATATAATTCAATTTTCTTTCAATAAACCTCAACAAAACAATAAAGTATGTAATTATTTATATACTTTTACTTTTCATCAATCAAGTACCAATGAGAATTTATATAAAACTAAAAAGTAACGGAACAATCGTTCCTTTTGAGCATCAACCACAACTGGTTGGAGCGATACATAAATGGATTGGCCATTCGAATGCAAAACATGGTCGCATTTCATTCTTTTCTTTTTCACAGATCAAAGGAGGTAAAAGACGGGAGAATGGATTAAGTTTCACTAATCCATCTTTTTACATATCC
>JBOFDD010000019.1:0-2022 GCA_051646645.1 Bacteroidales bacterium
GTTACGGCGTCAATTCTTTTCTGAACGGCATCACTCAGGACACCATCCAGCATGAGATCATCAAGTAGGTCATATAGCTGTTTAATACGCCCACCATCTGCCGATATTAAAGCTTTGCGCCAGTTGCCGACATCATATGTTTTTCGTTGAGGAGCTTTTATAACCAGTTGATTGATGATCAGTTGCTCTTTGCTTTTAGTCCCGGTTGATCGGCTTTGTTTATTCTTATTCTTTGGCATAGCGTTAAAAATGTTGAGTGCGTTTTGGGTTACTTCCGTAAATATATTCACCTGCTCCGTCCGGGTTACCGTCATTGTCCTGATCGATGATCGGAAGATTAGGTTTAATCTCTGATTTTTGCACCTGACGCAGCCAGGATATAGCACGCTCATAACGATCCTGTCTGAGCTGTAGATCCGTTCCTGCATTACATAGGTTAACAAAGTGCCATACAGCAATATCTTTAATAAAAATCAGAAGAAGAGCATTTCTTTCGTTACCTGATACCGAAAAGATCTTTGAGCGGTCATAAGCTCCAAGGTATCCGTATGCTTCCTGTATGGAAGCATCAATTGCGGCCGTAAGAATTGTTTCATCCTCACGGCTTATGACATCGATATTCTCTTTATAGAGATGTGTTTCCAATTCGTTAGGTGTAATAAAAGTCATATTAAAATCTTTTTTTGTTCGTAATACGAGTTCCGACAGTGTAAGATCCGGCCGAAAGTGTGCTGATCTTTTGGTTAGTAACCCAGACACCTCCTTCGATGCAGTCAACTCCATCGGCAGGGGATTTCATAGCGCGGTTGATCAGCAGGAATTGTTCTTCAAGTCGTTTCATATGAGGATTATCCTTTTCATCGATGTTCAGAATCAATTTGCCCTGGCGGTTAAGCGGTTCAAGATTCCCTTCAATACGGTCAAACTTCTCCGGTTTCTTTCTTGTGTCGGGTATAATACCTATGAATCCGAGTTCTTTTCCTTTTTCGTTAAACAAAGGGATGAATACCTGCTCATAGAATGGATCCTGTAAGGTGTTGTTTTCAATGTAATTGTAAACCTGAGTTTTCTCATTGACATAATCCCTGAGGTTATAATACCAGTTTACGTATTCTTCATTGACAACATGATCCAGATAACCCGTATACACATAAAATCTGCCATCGTAATAACCGATCAGAAAACAGGCTTTGAATGAAGTTGCCTTGTTTTTTGAGTTTGAAGGAGCCGGGTCGCCATAAGCAACGACAAACTGTAACCGGGATATCGGCGGACATTTACCCCATGTCATTTCTTTGAATGTTTCTCCTTCGGAAAGAGGGTTATTCATGTATTCCGTCTGAAATGCCTTTGTACTGATCTTTGCCTCAATACGCTTAAGCCGTTCTTCCGTGTTTTTTTCAGGCCATGCAGATTTTCCGTTTTTATCCCTGATATTGACGATATCCCAATGATCCGCTTTTTCGCCTGCACGTTTTACGCAACAATCACGAGCAATAATATTACCACAGAAAACAACAAGCAAATCTTCACTGATGGATCGTGTAGGGAAAAGCGCCTGTTCAAACCATTCCCATTTCTTTTTCAATATATCGGGATTACGACAATCCGGATCGGTATCAAAGTCATCAACAAGAGCCGTATCCGGACGAACTGCATCTTTTCTTGTACCTCGAGGAGATTCAAGTGCACCGATAGCCCGGAATGTAGCTCCGGTTGTCAGACTGAATTCATCGGCTGTCCAGCTTCCGAACTCTCTCAGATCACCATAATAGGCTTTTAGCATCGAATTGTTTTCGAATGCTTTCTTGTATGGCTCCAACAGACGTGTTGCATTATCGTGAGAGTTTGAGATGAGCAGTATATTTCGCTTTTTACCCGTGAGCACCAGATACATCATGCACATAAAGACTATGGTTGATTTGGCAAGCTCACGTGACCAGGATAAAACCTCATACCATTCCATATTGGATGTTATCCGTTTTATTGCTTTTTTATGGAAGAGTGTAAACGGACTTTTAG
>JBOFDD010000020.1:0-20384 GCA_051646645.1 Bacteroidales bacterium
AGCCAATGCAGAACTGGTAGAAGTTTCTGAATCATTAAAGAAATCGATTGAAAATCTGGTTAACATTGTAAAGCAGAGAGTAGAAGCCGGTGCCGTAAGCCGCAACGATCTGCTTATGGCAGAAGTCAAGCTAAACGACGCTGAATTCCAGCTACTTCAGATCGAAAATCAACTTGCAATAAACCGAATGGGATTAAACTCTTTTATCGGAGAGGAGCTTAATGCTCAGCTGCCTCTGGATACAATTATCCCTGTTATTGCGGGTCTTGATATTGATTCTCTGAACCCGCACAATATTCGTCCTGAACTCCGTATGGCTGCCACAAACGTAGAGGTACAAGAGGGGATGAAAAAGATTAATAACTCGAAATACCTGCCACAGCTTCAGGTAGGAGCCGAAGGCAGTTATTCATCACCAGGATACAACTTCAATAAAGACCTGGACCCTAATTACGGAGTCTATGCCAAATTCTCCATGCCTCTTTACCAATGGGGGAAACGAGGAAAAGAAAAACGAATTTCAAACTATAAGATAGGCATTGCACGCGATGCGCAACAAAAGATTGAAGAGCAGATACAACTCGAAACAGAATCGGCAATCACCGCATTCAATCAGGCACAGGATCAGGTTCGTCTTTCCGAAAGCTCTTTAAACAAAGCGTACGAAAACGAAACAATGCTTATCAGTCGATACAAAGAGGGTGAAATATCCATTCTCGAAGCGCTGGATGGTCAGCTCTATCGTCAGAATGCGCAGATCAACTACGTAAAAGCAAAGCTAAATGCGCAGATTCGTTATTCAGAACTTCAAAAAGCGTTGAATGCATATGATATTTCTGCCTGATTTCGACTATCTTTGCTAAGAGCGTGTTTTAGTCATATAAATCAAAGCAGCTCCTAAAACTCAATTGTGACTATGACTTCATTATCGTCGAAATTCATCCAGCTATTCTATGTGTCAATCTTTAGCGGACTGGCCTTGTTTTCGTATTTCCTGTTGATAAAGTTCACAGATATACCACAAAACAGCAACGTAGACTGGTTTGCTTTTCAAACACTGGCATTCTTTATTTTTGCATTTAATATCCTCGGACTCACAATCATCAATGCTAACGCATGGATTAACAGGCGCTCTCCTCTTTTTTTTATAAAAAGACCAAGAGTGGTTATGCATTTTGGCATTATTGCCGGTTTATTATTTATTGTCAATTACGGACTGGTCGTTTTAGCAAAATTCCTGGCCGGTGCACCTCATATTCTTATTCTTAGGGCCGAAGGTCTTAGAATTTTTTTTATAGTGTGGTTTGTAGAGCTTATTGTAGTTTCGCTTTTGGTAGCTAATGAAACATTTAGCTACACATTGCGACTCTACAAGCAAGCTTCTCAATTAAGCGAAGAATCTGACAAGGCCCGCTTTATTGCACTACAAAACCAGCTAAATCCCCACTTCCTGTTCAACAGTCTCAACACGCTTATCTCGGAAATTGAATATAACCCGAAGAACGCCGTTGCTTTCACATCACATCTTTCCGATGTGTACCGCTATATTCTTCATGTGCAGGAAAAGTCTCTTATTTCGCTCAAAGAAGAGCTCGAATTCCTGGATTCTTTTCTATTTCTGCACAGAGTGAGATTAGGAGACTGCATTCACCTCGATATTCAATTCAGCGAACAGCTGTTTGAAGCCAAAGTTCCACCTCTTACATTGCAATTGCTGGCCGAAAATGTCATCAAACATAACGTTATATCTCTCAGCAAACCCTTGACCATAACGCTGCGTTATAACGAAGATGCTCAATGCCTCGAAGTTTCTAATCCGGTACGTTTACGCCAGAGTGTATATCCTTCAGGAAAAGGACTGGCAAACCTCAACAGCCGTTATGAACTGCTTGGAAAATCGGGCATTGAAATCATCGAAAATAGTAATTCATTTAAAGTTTTAGTACCCCTGATCTATGAATAATACAGTTAGAGTAGTCCTTATTGAAGACGAAATACCGGCTGCAAGGCGACTAAAAGCTATGATCGGGCATATACGTCCGGAGTGGGAAGTCATTGCACTTCCGGGCAATATTGAGGAAGCAAACGAATGGTTTGCCCACAACCAACACCCGGACTTAATCTTTCTCGATATTGAGCTTTCTGATGGAGACTCGTTTCTCTTTCTCGAACAATCGGCTCCCGAAAGCATGATCATCTTCACGACAGCCTACAACGAGTATGCCATTCAGGCATTTACGGTTAACAGCGTTGACTATCTTCTTAAACCGATAAAAGAAGACCGGCTTCTTGCAGCTATTCTCAAATACGAAAGTTTTACAAACAAATACAAACAGTCTTTTAACAGTCAGTCCAACAGAGCTCAGCTCATTGAAGCTCTGACCAATCAGGACAAGAAATACCGGACCCGATTTCTGATTTCAGGGGCTGACAAATTCTGGACATTACAGGTTGAAGATATTGCTTATTTCTATACAGAAAACAAAGCAACTTTCGCTGTTTCGAAAAACGGTGATGAACATATCATTGATTTCTCCCTGGACAAGCTTATCGACCAGCTTGATCCGGATCGTTTTTTCAGAGCAAACAGACAAACAATTATCAGCATCGAATCCATACGGAAAATCGAGCCTTATTTTAACAGTAAAGTCGTTGTTTTGTTAAATCCACCGGCAAAAAACAGCATAATTATCAGTAAAGAAAAAGTCTCTGCATTCAAAATCTGGTTAAACTTCTGAGAAAAATTCGTCCGTTCAATTCTGATTCTTATAGGTTTGACTACAAAATAGGCTATACCTGCCCCTCTATCCATAAATATTATTAAATAACGGCCTTAACACAACAAACATACTGATGTTCACGTTATTACATACGATCATCTTTTGTCACAATAACACTTCAACCGCATTAACTACTTTTTTTTAAGAAAATCGATACGAGGTTTATTGAAATAACAGAGATAATTCATTACATTTGCGTTCCCAAATTTCATTTTGCAAGATGAGACAGTTAAAAATCACAAAGTCAATTACAAACAGAGAGAGTGCCTCTTTGGACAAGTATCTTCAAGAAATCGGACGCGAAGACTTGATCACAGTAGAGGAAGAGGTAGAGTTAGCCCAACGAATAAAAAAAGGAGACCGACGCGCTTTAGAAAAGCTTACTCGTGCCAACCTTCGCTTCGTTGTTTCTGTTGCGAAACAGTACCAAAACCAAGGCTTAAGCCTACCCGATCTTATCAACGAAGGCAACTTAGGATTAATCCGTGCTGCTGAAAAATTTGATGAGACTCGCGGCTTCAAGTTCATCTCTTACGCCGTTTGGTGGATCCGTCAATCGATCCTGCAGGCTTTGGCCGAGCAGTCTCGTATCGTACGTCTTCCGCTTAATCAGGTAGGTTCGTTGAACAAGATCAGTAAAGCGTTCTCTAAATTCGAACAAGAAAACGAACGCCGTCCTTCTCCGGAAGAGCTGGCTGACGAATTAGACATCCCGGTAGAAAAGATTTCGGATACCCTTAAGGTTTCAGGACGTCATATCTCAGTAGATGCTCCATTTGTAGAAGGTGAGGACAATAGCTTGCTTGACGTTTTGGTAAACGACGATTCTCCAATCGCGGATCGCTCGTTGCTTAACGAATCTCTTTGCAAGGAAATTGATCGTGCGCTTTGTACCCTGACCGAAAGAGAAAGTGATATTATCAAAATGTTCTTCGGTTTAGGTTGTCAGGAAATGACATTGGAAGAAATCGGCGACAAGTTCGGCTTAACACGCGAACGTGTACGTCAGATCAAAGAAAAGGCAATACGCCGTTTGCGCAACAGTTCGCGCAGTAAATTATTGAAAACGTACTTAGGCTAACGTTAGATAGTAGCTGAAAAGATAAAAGGTGTCACTCTGAGTTACAAACTCTTAGTCTCACCTTTTTTCTTGTTTTATACAAAAGACACGGTGGAAATTCTTATAAAATACGCCTGAATTATTACTGCAGAACGCTTTGCAGTAATACTGCAGAACGCTTTGCAGTGATACTGCAGAACCATTGCAGTGATACTGCAGAACCATTGCAGTGATACTGCAGAACCGTTGCAGTGACACTGCAGAACTGTTGCAGTAAAACTGCAACGGTATTGCAGCTCAACTGTATAAGCTCTGCATTCAGAATACACTTAAAGATCAGAACAAAAAAAAATATATCCCGAATCAATCACTTCTATTTACAGCAAAAGAAACAGGGCTACATCTTTTCGTTGATGCAACCCTGCAAAGTCTGTTCAATTATTTGTTATTGTACAATAAAACGGAATACCTTATTACTTGATCCTGTTTCCGCTTTTAGCAGATATACCCCTTTTACCAATCCGGAAAGTGATATAGTTGTAACCGATGTATTCATTTCACCGGACTTAGCAACAGACCCGTTCAAAGCATAAATACACCATCTGCCTGATGATTGAGTCGTATTTGTTACGACTAACTCTTGTCCCCGTTGAATCAGCGTAATAAGCCGATCTTTCCCAATGCTGCCTGACGATGTCGTACTCCAGTCAGAATAATGATAAACAGCACTACTCCTTCTCAAAATATTGCCATTTTTATACATAGCAGACTCTTTACTAGTAATAACCTCCGGATACAATGTATGGTAAGTTTTTTTATTCTCAGTCCTCGTCTCCATAAACGAATTCTTTGTATAATCAATGGAACTAATAAGCATATTATTACCATCTCTCACTCTTGTATAACCATACTGTATATGCCAATAAGACGGATCAGACGGATGCTTAGCAATATCACCTGTAGCCTGATGTTTTGCATCAGCTTCTCCGCTTACCGGATTATAAACATATGAAATTCTTTCCGGAGCAATGTTTAAATCAGGATGTGCCACATTCACCGAATCAACAACTCTTCCTTTATCATCCCACTCTACTGATTTGAAATAAACCGGATCCGTTTGATATTTCACACGCTTAATCAGATGCATATCCGGTTTAAAAATTAACTTTTCCGTAATCCGATCAGAAGTATCATACTGGTTTCTGATAATTGTATCTGCTCTGTACTCATAATCTTTACGTACAGCCTTATCATGAATTGTAGAGCTTAACTCTGTATATTTACTTATCTTATTATCCGCATTAAATAAGCAAGTTATTGTTTTCGTCTGCTCTGCACCATCCATCAGGTATGGATAGGTAAAAATCAATTTCCGGAAACCATTTTCGCTGGTTTCACTTTTTGATACCTGAGAAACCTGTCCGTCTTTGATAACAGAAACAGGTAATCCTTCTGGGTCAAGTTCGTAGATCAGTGTATACTCATTCTCGTAGCTATATCCAGTCGTCGATTTATTATACTTTCTAAAACCATCAGGCAACAGACGGTAATCAAACTGAGCTTCTGTTTTAATATACGAATTAGGAGCATGTCCTTTTATTGTATTCCCAAGCTTATCATAATCAGACTGCCACCCCTGGCGCCAGTTATCATTCACATAAGTATAAACGATATCTTCCTTAGTTTGTCCGTTATGAAACACGCCAGGTTCAATCTCATAAAAATCCGCATAAGTCTTTGTCTTACCTTCCCACTTTCTTAAACGAGTATTAAATTTATAATCCGCCACACCCAGAATTTGACCGTAAGCATTGCGTATGTATTCTTTTTTGTAGTCCGGTATAGGGTCACAATAGCTGCATGATTGATTTTCTTTCCAAAACTCATCATAAAGAATATACTTCCAGTCAGCAGTATATTGAAGAATATGCTTTTCGATCAGTTGCTTATCCTCCGACAGTCTATACTTCTGAGACGTATAAGTAAAGGTTGATTCATCTACAACACCTTCTATAACCGTATTCCCGGTTTGATTAACCAGCACGAATTTTCTTTTATCAATATGATTTACGTGATTGAGTTTCCATGCACCATCAGTAAAAATAAATATTTCGCATTTTTCTCCGCCATCCGGATAAGTATATTCTGAATAATATTTCTCTACATAGTCATCGCTGAAGGATGGATAGCTTTCATTATAAAGTTTACGTAATCTGTTGTCAGGATAATATTCATAAGTTGCGTAACTCCTCTGCTTTAATTCATTATTAGTAAATTGATTATTTTCGAAAATACGCACACTCTCAAGCAATCCACCGGAAGTATACGTATAAAGTATTTTCTCAAAAACCTGGCCATCAGGCCATCTTTTAAGACATTCAATCTTATTTTTATTCTCGTCATAGACATAACTCTCTGTGAATCGACCATCTGAATAATAGTTGTTAGATACTGAATCAAGTCTCAAAGGTGGTATTATTTTATCCATTTCCTGAGCCTGATTAATGCCATAACTACACAACAACAAAGCTGAAAGTAAAATCTTTTTCATGTAATATCAATTTGATTAAAGGGTAATATTAAATCACACCGCAAAGTAAACATTATTTTATTATCCTATAGTAAATATATACATACTATTATAACACATATACCAAAAAAAACAAGTAATCAACTGTTTATAAACGCACTAAGACAACTTAGTAAATATCACGCCTCGATAATACCCTTAAATAAATATTTAAAAATACATAATATCAAAACAACTTCTTATATTTGCCATATTCTGAGCTAATTATCAGAAAAACAACGATAAAGGACTAAAGGCTATTTAACGGATGCCTATCAGTGGTTAAATAAGAAGCATAATAGAGCACTACATAGTCTGGATAAAATTCAATTCTAATGAATCATGTTATGAAAAATAAGGTGCTTCTTATTGCAGCATTTATGACAATAATGATCAGAATTAATGGTGGATGTAATTTATCTTTTCCACCACCGCCTGTAAATGTAACTACAAAACATTATTTCGAATCGAATGAATTGGATGTTAATAGTATATTCTTAGATAATCTTTTTAAAGTATTATCCAGAAAAGAGTTATATTCAGATGATGAACATTGCATTATGAATTTTCAAAAGATTGATTCTTCGACCTACAAAATTTGGGTAATCATGTTCAATCAGCCAGACAGGTATAGCATTGGATATGCAAAAAAAGGAGATTATTATTATTGGTTTGATGAAAATACACCAAAAGACATTATTTTGAAGACGAAAGGCAAAGCGAAATTCTCCCATATAACACATTCAATTCCATCGATATATGATCCTCAGACATGGGTATTGCTTTACAATAATCAGACTGGATGTTTTCAAGAGCTAGAGGAGAGTTATTATATAAGTGATTAGTATAAATCGTTGCAACTACCTTGTCAATCCATTAAAATATTAAAGATATGATGTACAGAATATTGATACTATTATTGGTTGGTTCTAGCCTTTGCTTCAGTGTGTCTGGACAAAAAAAGCATCTCAATAAGATTAATCAGTTAAATATCAACGGTAAAAAAGATGGTTTCTGGATCGATAGCACTAAATACAGAATATATGAAAGTTATTATAAAAACGGGGTGTTATCCGGAGTTTCTAAAAAGTACAATACGGAAGGGAGATTATTAACTTTTGGAGAGTATAAAGAAGGGAAGAGGTCCGGAAAATGGTTCTTCTTTGAAAATTCCGGGCATCTGGTTATGGTTTTCCAGGATTTTGCCAATAATACATTTACAGTTATAAACGAAGGAAACAACAAGAGGTATATTCCAGATTATAAATGTTATACCATATCGTATCATCCAAATGGAAATATTGAATCTGAGGGATTGCTCTTATGGTCTGAGGGCGATGCACCAGAATCAGATATGTCAATAGAATATGGTGAATGGAAATATTACGATAGCGAAGGTAAGTTGATAAAAACAAAGGTATTTAAGTATTAAACATTTAAGGCTTTAAAACGAAGTACTTTTAGTTATGATAAAAGATTGCGCTAATAAATTAATAGCTATAACTGTGCTATTGCTATGTTTCAACAATGCTATTTCCGGACAGATACAAGGCAAAAATGATACAATATTGTGTCCTCCACGTATTTTAATAATTGAATACCCTGAACTCAGCAAAGTCAAAACAGATAATTATGAAGAAGGATTTTTTAAAACAATCAGTTGTATTTCAGATACAGCTGCAATAGTAATTCACTGTGGTAGTATGGTCAATTTACCTTTTACTAATTATACTAATAAGACAATAACCAGTGAGTTTTTATTAGATAAGGACATCCGCAGTGTAAGAGGTTACTATATACAAAATGGAAGAAAAAAATATTTTAGAGAAGATAATTATAAGAAATACCGCATTAATGTTTTATATGATCATGTTGATTATGAAAATTTGGATTATTATGAGCGTATATTCAATAACATCAAAATACAAAATGATGAGAATTATGCAAAATAACGCAGAGTGGTACATCTGATGATAACCTAGCCATCAACCTCTCCGGAGGTTGTATGTGACTCCCTCAAAAAAATACTTAATAGTGATTTGAAAAGCTTTTGAAACACAAAATGATTATCTTTGATTGTAAATTCAAAAAGAAATGAAAAGGGGGCATAAAATATTAGGTAGTGAACAAGAATTGTGGCTGGCATTTTTATCGGGAGATAATGATGCTTTTGCGCATCTGTTTGATACCTATTCGGATGCGATGTTTGCTTACGGAAAGAAGATTTGTCCCGATTCGGAACTGGTAAAAGATACGATTCAGGATGTGTTTGTAAAGTTATTCAACAATCGTTCATCACTGAACAGAACGGAGTCGGTAAAGGGTTATTTGCTTATTGCGATGAAACGGACTCTGTACAACCGCGTAAGTCAGCGTTCTTTTCTGTCTATTGACGGGGAGGACGGATTGCGGTTTGAGATTGAACTGATCAGCGATTCTTCCAGTGAAGATAATGATGCTGATTATGATGAGGAGATGAAAAAGAAACTTTCTGATGCTCTGAATCAACTGACTCCGCGCCAGCGTGAAGCTATCTATCTGTATTATATACAAGAAATCCCGCTGACTGAAATCCCCGATCTTCTGGGAATGAATTATCAGTCAACGAGAAATCTCATTCATCGCGCATTGTTGAGCTTACGTCAACAAATAGATCCTTCTATTTCTTACGCGTATATGTCTCTCCTTTTGGTCCAATACCTCGTAAAGTAACGGACTTCCAGTGCGATGGCAACACTCCTGCTGCATCCTGCACTATTCCTTTGTCGGTAATACGCAAGCCGGCAAAACCCATCATAACGGTTTGCAATACGCCTCCTGCACCTGTAACAAAATAAGGATTTGTTCCTCCTTTCGTTTCAGCTATCACTCTGAATGGCGGATTCAGATTAGGTATATATGCATCGCGGAAGAAGTGGTCAGCTTTTTCGGCATTGCCCAAACGTGAATACAGCAATGCGAATATAGCCTGAGTCATTGCCGGCGTATTTTTCTCCGGTACTCTGACTTCGTAATAGCTGAGATCTTTGGCTATCTGTTTTGCATCCGTAATGATTTCAAGCGGATAGGCTAACAGGTTTACATCAGCCTGCTTAATATTTTCGCCCTTATAAGATGCATGTTCGCGCGTAACTCCATCTTCGAAAGACAGGATCTGAAGATTGTCTGCTACTTCACTCCATTGCTTTGGAACAGGTTTATTCAGAATACGTGCACTTTTGATCGCAGCCTGCAAATTCACTCTGGCGGCTCCGTTTGTAAATGCATTATCATCCACATTCTCTGCCCATTCGTCGGCTGCCACCACATTATTGATATGATATTTACCTGCTGCATCTTTTTCGGAACGACTTACCCAAAAATCGGCTGTAGCCTGAAGTAATGGCCAGCCGGTATTCTCAAGCCAGGCTTTATCCTGAGTAACGCGGTAATAATTCCAGGCTGCAAGAGCCACACATCCCGAAATATGATGTTCAAACGTACCTGACAGTGCCCATACCGGAGTTTCTTCAAATCCGCTTTCTGCACTTTCCCACGGATACATAGCACCGTTGTAACCACGTTCAAAAGCATTTTTTCTGGCTGCCTCAAGTCTGTTTGTACGATAGTCAACATGGGATTTTGCCAATGCCGGGTTGAGCAGTAATAATGCCGGATAAACCCATGCGTCTGCATCCCAGAAGATATGTCCGTTATAACCCAGACCCGACAGTCCCATTGGCGACATTGATAGCGCAGAGCCTTCACGTACGAAAGAGTAAAGGTGGTAAATCATGCTGCGGATATCCTGCTGAGCCTGAGCATCGCCCTCTACCTCAATATCGCTTTTCCAGAGGTCACTCCACAAAGACGTATGGCGTTTCATCAAACGGTCGTAACCTTCGAGATGAGCAGAAATAGTAAGTCGCTCCACTTCATTAGCCGGATCGGGATGGTGAGCAGATGTAATCGTTGTACCGACAATACAGAAACGATAAGGCTTACCTTTTTTAAGCTCCTTACTAAAACTTACGTAGTGACTGTTGTTATTGGGTGTTTTGTGAATAACACGTGGTTCCTCACCCACCTTTTCAGGAAACATAAATGAGGAAGAAGCACAAACATCAAGCTTCTCCGTCGGACTTTTAGCCGTAGTAGTCATCAGCTTTATGGATGCATGCTTACGGGTTATTTCATTGTAATACATCTGTCCGCTGCGGAAAGCATCCGGAATCTCCTGTATATTATGACAACCAATTGTGATATCAGTCAGCGGAGTAACCTCAACTACAAGTATGGCACAATAAGGCAACTGACGCAGCGATAAATACGAATAAGTAACATCGGCTTTGTCTCTGAAGCGGAACTTCGAAGTATGCTTCGCTTCTTTCATATCAAGTTCCTGAGTAAAACCGGTGATATTATCAGCTCTTACTCCGGCACCATCAATATAAAGCGAAGCATTGAGCATATTGAATCCATTGAGGAAATTACTTACTCTCCCCCTGCCGTATTTATCATACGTGCCGGCAAGAACAACATTGGATGTGCGGAGCGGTTCGGGTGAAGAGACAATGCCCAGCATGCCGTTTGCCACTGTTATTCCGTAATAATTATTCGGATCAATATCCGTTGCTGTGATTTTCCACGGATCCTGCGCCCTGAGATAAGGCGACACAAGAATTAAAAGAAGTAGGATGTACGATTTCATAAGCTATCAATTTTATAAACACCAACCGAAAGAGCCGGAACATTCAGGATCAGTTTTCTGCTGGCATAACGTATTTTTTGAGAAGGTGTGTCTTTACTTTGAATAACGGGAGTCAGACGTTTAAAAGGTCGATCATATTCCCGCGTGGTACGGATATCTTTGCCCGAAGGATTAATACAAATCAGAAAACGCTCGTTACCACTCCATCGCTCATATACCATCGGGTAAGCATTATCCCCTTTTGTAGCGAACCTGATTTCACCCCTGCAAGCCAGAGCAGGATACTGTTCTCTGAGCTTAAGCAGTGTCCGGACATAATTCAACGTTGAATTCGGATCGTTTTGCTGAGAAGCAACATCCGGACGGTCATTCAACGAATCTATTGGGAGATAAAAGTCCGAAAGCGGAGCCGCAGAAAAGCCTGCACCGGTTGAAGCATCCCACTGCATAGGCGTTCTTGACCCTGCACGATTGCCACTGCTAAGCACACTCCCCTCTTTATTTGGCAGATGGTCGATAAAGCGCATACCAATCTCATCACCATAATAAACGCAAGGCACACCAGGCTGAGTAAGAAAGAAAGTCAGTGCTGTACGTATCTCTTTTTCGCTATCTCTTCTTCCGCAACGAATACGCTGGAAGTCATGATTTCCGGTAGGAATACACAAGTGTCCGTCCGTTCCCGCCACTTTCAGACATTCATACAGATTGTTTATATACAGTTCCGGAGAGCCATTCCCTTTGACATCGAAATAACAGGTATCGCGACGATAAGTCCCAACCTCATTAAACATCAGCGGACGGTATCCCGTTGAGCCGAAGTGAATGATGAAGTCCATCATAAAACCCACCTTCAGGGCTTTTTGCGGATTACTCCATTCGGCAAGAAGGATCCCATCGGGATAAAGTTCCTGAAAATGAGTACGTATCTCATGCCACAGCGCCGTTGTGCCGGCCAGGTCCGGATCATTCTTAACCAGTGATCCTGCCATATCTACACGAAAACCGTCGCAACCCATTTGCATCCAGTAGTCCATAATATGCATAAGCTCCTGACGTGTTGCTGTCGGACCGGGAGCTGTCACTGGTTCCTCCCATGGATTAGCCGGATCGGGAACTCCGTATCCGTAATTCAGAGCCGGCTGACAGTCGAAATAATTCTTACGGCATGTACCATTCCGCTCAAACTTGCCCTTTACAAAACGCTGAGGACAGATGGATGAATCGTTAGTCCAGATATAACGATTGGTATAAGCATTGTGTGTATTTTGTTGTGAATAGCGAAACCAGGGAGACTGATCAGACGAATGTCCGGCAACGAGATCAAGTACAACCCGCATATTGCGTTTGTGAGCTTCGTCGAAAAGATTCCGCAGATCATCATTTGTTCCATAGCGCGGAGCCACGCGATAAAAATCAATAACGTCATATCCTGCATCCTGAAAGGCTGAGTGGAAGCAGGGATTAAGCCAGATTGTATTACACCCGATTGAGCGGATATAATCCAGGCGTTGAGTTATCCCTTTTATGTCGCCGATACCATCACCGTCAGTATCCTGATAACTTTGTGGATATATTTGATAAAATACAGCTTTTTCAATCCAGGACGGAAGCACAAAAGTGGATGCTCTTAATCCGGTGAAAGCTGAGTAAAGAAGAATAAACCATGTAAAAAAGATCCGGTATTTCATATATTAGCTGGTATTTTCAGTTAATAACGGGGGCTGTCCAAAAGTATAAAAACTTCGTGGATAGCCCCTGATTATTATTAAAATTTCTTATGAAACTCTATTCGTATTTATCGCTGTTTTGTGTCAGATTCGGATTTGCCTCCATAGCACTCAATGGTATAGGCAACAAGATACGATAAGGCTCGCATGCCGGTTTCTCGTAACGTGCCTGACAATATTTATTGAAACGAACCATATCGTTGCGACGCGAAGGACCATCCCAGTAAAACTCGTATCCTCTTTCGTTGTAAATCTTTTCAAGTGACATCTCAGCCAGTGTATACAAGCGTACTTTACGTTTCTGACGAATAATATTCAGGTCACTCAAAGCATCGGCAACCGCACCTTTACGGAATTTTGCTTCGGCTCTCATCAGATAAACATCCGACAAACGGTAATACTGAAAATCGTTTTCACTCTTATTTCCATAAGTAGACTGCGGATCGGGAGCATATTTAACCACACGTGCACCCTGAGCCTCGGATGAATTCTGAACGCTGAACTCAGGCGTATAGATCAGATCCTGCCCGGTACGTGTTTTAAGTTTGTTCCCTTTCAGGTCATACTGTTGTCCGACAAGAATACCTAAATTAAAACCTGTCTTATCTTTCAACCGGTTATCCTGATAACGGGGATCGGTTGTATCCCAGGTGTTCAGGAAGTCAGGAGTCGTACAACATCCGTTCCACATGCCCTTAAATGCGCCAAAAGTCTGATTGTAGTGAAGCGTAATATTCAGCCAGTCAATACCGCTTAATCCGGCTGCCATGTTATAGATAACCGGTAAAATAGTTTCCGTCTGATTCGAATATGTTTCATTAAATGCCATATACAAGCCCCAGTAATCATCGGCAAGCTGATACTTACCGGAATTGATGATCTCATCACACAACTGGATTGTCTCATCCCATTTTCCTGCTCCATCGGTAAAAGCAGGTGCTGTGCCTGTATAAACCTGATTATTCAGATACAACTTAGCCAGGAGCATCTGAGCAGCAGCACGGGTTATTCGTCCGTAAGGGACATCTCCTTTCTCTTTCAGCAGCGGTATGATGGTCTTTAATTCTGCTTCGATACGGGCAATCGCCTGTGGTCTGTCTAATATGACCGGTTGTTTAGAGAAATCTGTCTCGGTGTATTCGCGCATCGGGAATTTCCCGAAGCAATCCGTCAGGTGGTACATACAAAGCGCACGAATGAACAATGCCTCATTCATATATCCTCTCACCTCATCCGTCTGCTCTAATTTTGAAAGATACTGCAAACTGGTATTACACTTGGTTATGCCGAGCATAAAGCTGTTCCATGCATTTTTAATATACGTGTTCCGGCTATCATATTCATGAGTAAATAGTGTGCGGTAACTTGAGTTATTCCAGTCGGTCCCGCGAGTAGGAAACAGCATTTCATCGGTAACGCTCTCAAGCACTAACCACACCCCGCTTCTACTCTGCAAGTCGCGCAAATAAGCATAAGAAGGAGCTACCAGCATTTGTGCATTTTTACTATCGGAAACGATCCCCGATCCATCCTGCTCATTCAATATTTTTTCTTTCAGATCCGTACAGCCGGTCATCACAGTCGCTGACAGAATCATACTTACCAATATATTTCTTTTTTTCATCTTGATTGTCAATAAGGAGTTAATAGATTAGAAATCAATTGCTGCACCGAAACTGTAACTGCGGGCCATCGGATAGGTTGTCCAGCCGATACCTAACGATGGAACACCGTTGCTTACGCGGTTAGCATTCACCTCCGGATCGTATCCGCTGTAGCTGGTAATTACAAACAAGTTATTACCGGTTAATGTCAGACGCAGGTTGCTGATCCATTTTTTATTTTTCAGAGGAACGTTATACCCCAAAGTGGCACTTCCTAATCTCAGATAAGAACCATCTTCGATAAAACGACTTGAATAATCCAGAACGTTATCGAGTGCTTCAGGCTGCTTGATCGCATTGTTGGTGGTATTAAATCCTTTTGAGAACATACTCAGGTTGTCAAGCACATTCGCAAGATTATTGTATACATCATTTCCTACAACTCCGTTAAAGAACAAGCTCAGGTCGAAGTTACGCCACGACAAGGTTGTGTTGAAGTTAATGGTAAAATCAGGCTGTGCATCTCCGATACATTTCTCAATACGTTTACCATTTTCATCCGTTGCATAAAGGCTCTTTCCGTTTTCGTCAAATCCAAGAAACTCATATCCCCAGAATGTACCGATCGGATATCCGCTCTTAATCACCTGTGAAGTAAATCCGTCGATGCCGGGACCACTCGGTTTACCTGTCGTAATCGAACTCATTGGCAGGTTCTCTACTTTATTTTTAATGCGTGAGAAATTTACACCTGCATTCCACTGCCAGTCTTTATTGGCAATAATCACACCGTTCAGCCCAATTTCCCAACCTCTGTTCAGGATTTTCATACCCGGAACATTTTGCCATACCATAGTCGTTGGAGCCGGAGCAATCGAGTAAACTTCAAGCAATACGTCTTTGGTCGTTTTTGAGAAATAATCAATCGTACCGGTCAGACGGTTATTGAAGATACCGAAGTCAATTCCGGCATTGATCTGCTCTGTACGTTCCCACTTCAAATCAGGATTAGGCGTACGTGTAAGCGTGATACCCGGAACGACATTTGCTCCTCCGTCCATGATTGCACCACCGGTACTACCCAAAAGAATCTGTGATATTTTATTTGGTATTTCCTGGTTACCTGTTATCCCCCAGCTGGTACGTAACTTCAGATTATCGAAGAAATCAAGCTTCTTAATAAACTCCTCTTCACTCATGCGCCATGCTAATGCCGCAGATGGGAAAAGCCCGTATTTATTATTTTCACCGAATTTTGTAGAACCGTCAGCACGGAAGTTTACTGTCAGCAGATATTTCTCCATCAGGTTATAATTCACCCGCCCGAAGAAAGACTGTAGTTCATTCACGGTTACGTTAGACGAACCAATAATCTGTTTGTTCTTACCAAATGCAAGATCGTAGATATAGTCAATATTATCTACCTCAAAACCGTTTACGGACATACCGTATCTGTAATTACGGAAGTGCTGATAGGAATGACCGGCCAACAGATTGAAACGGTGTTTCTTCCCGATATTAAAGTTGTAAGTCAGGTAGTTCTCAATAAGAAAACTGCTGCCTTCCACATTATTTATGTCTACCGTACCTTTGTCTGTCAAATAAATAAGCTCTTTATTCTGAGTTACCTTACGGGTTGCCTTCATTTCATCAAAAGCAACATTCATTTTGTATTTCAGCTCTTTCCAGATATCAAGCGTTCCGGCAATATTAGCTAATAAACGATCGGTTTGTGTACGGTCATTTGTCAGATTAATCATTGCCAAAGGATTGCGTACATCTTTACTTTTCTGAAAGTACGATCCATCTTCGTTGTATATCGGATAAGTCGGATTCACTTTTAATGCAGACAAAAGCACGTCGCCCTCAAAACCACCCGACTCACCAATAGGCACACGTCGGTCGTTCGTACGGGTAGCCGTAATACTGGCTTCCAGGTTCAGACGGTCATTCAGTGTTTTCTGGTTTACATAGAAACGACCTGTATATTTCTCCATGCCCGAACGTTTCACGATACCTTCCTGATTCTGGTACCCCAGAGAAGCACGGTAGCTTCCTCCTTTGAATCCACCACTCAGTGAAAGATTATGGTTCTGGGCAAAAGCAGTTCTGAAGATTTCGTCCTGCCAGTTTGTACTTGCACCTCCATCGTCAATCGTCACCCCTTTTTCCTGAGCAAAAGAACGATAACGATCCGCACTCAGTACGTCATATTGTTTTGGCAAGTGAGAAAGACTCGCATAAGCCGAATAGCTCACTTTGCTCTGTCCTTCAGAACCTTTTTTAGTAGTAATCATAATTACCCCGTTTGCACCCCGCGCTCCGTAAATAGCCGTAGCTGACGCATCCTTAAGGATATCGATAGACTCAATATCATCCGGATTAAGGAAGTTAAGCGGATTTTTTGATGCACTGCTACCCACACCGGCAATACTTGCCCCCGAAGGTTGCTGATCATCCGATACATCCAAAGGCACACCGTCGACAACATACAAAGGATCCTGTCCTGAGCGGATTGAGTTTGATCCGCGCACCCGGATGGTTACTCCACCACCAGGTTCTCCCCCGTTATTTGTAATATTTACCCCCGAAACACGACCCTGGATCAACTGAGACGGAGAAGTCACCAGTCCTTTATTGAAGTCTTTTGATTTCACGGCAGAAACCGATCCCGTAAGATCACTCTTTTTCATGGTTCCGTAACCAACTACAACCACTTCATTCAACTCTTCTGCATCAGGATCAAGAATTACAGCCATTCCCGGCATGGCTTTCTTTTCGAGTTTCTTGTATCCGATATATGAAAATACCAGCGTAGCTCCTTCTTCTGTCGGAAGCGTATAGTTTCCATCAATATCCGTTACCGTACCTTCGGTTTTCCCTTTCACCTGAACGCTCACACCGATCATCGGTTCGCCCTGTTCATCCTTAACCATTCCGGTTGCCGAAATCTTCTTTGCCTGTTTCCCCTTACTGTCAGAAGCAAAAAGAAGAATCTGTCTGTCAGAGATTTCATAACTCAAAGAGGTATCCTTAAGTAAAAGTTTAAGTATCTCGCGGATATCCGACGACGTAGTATTCATTGATACCGTTTTCGACAAGTTTACCGAAGCGCTATTATAGACAAAGATGTATTTACTTTGTTTCTCGATCATACTCAACACATCCTTAACCGGTTTATTCGAAACCTGAATAACGATCGGTTTCTCCTGCGTAATGGATATTTCGGTAAGATCTGCCGCCATAACCGGGCTTATCTGAGCTCCGGCAAAGACAAACAGTGTGCCGGTAATTAAAATTTTGCTACGTAATGAGCTTGTGTACTTTCTTAAATAATATTGTTTTTTCATCATCAATAGATTGGTTTCAGATTAATTCTAACGATTTTATAAGAAAAGAATTCTCTCTTTTCTCCTTTCAACATAGTTGTTTCATTGGGTCATAGGCTTTTATTTATTGTTTTTATTTATTATTTTTCTGATTCTATAATTCTGTTTCCATTTTCATGTCTGTAGCGGATCGGAGCTATTCGCGAAAGTCGTTCAAGAAGTTCATCAGCCGATACACTAATATCAAGTTTACCATTGATACAGATATTATCCATCTCTTTCGGGTTATAAATCAGTCGTATCCTGTAAATGGATTCTATTCGTTCAAGTATGCAGTTAAGCGGCTCTTCCTGCATAAGCAGTATATCGTCTGTCCAGGTAAGATGCATTGTCGGATCAACATCTGGCAGCACAGCCCCCTGAGCAGTCGTTTTCTTATACACATACATCTGATTAGGCGATAGCAGCGTGCCGGCTCCATCTACCGGTTTCACCTCAACTTTACCGGACACAAGCAACACAGACGATTCGGTTTGTCCGGGATAAGCCGATACAAGAAATTCAGTTCCAAGCACCGACACATTCAGGTCCTTCGTCTCGGTTATGAAAGCTTTCGAGCGGTCATGAGCAACTTTCATAAAAGCCTCACCCTCGAGGTATATCCGTCTTTTCTTTGCATCAAATGCTAAAGGAAAAGTAAGCTTTGAGCCTTCTCTTACTGTTACTTTTGAGTGATCTGCAAGGTACACATTGGTCTTTTTACCTTTCGGGACTGCAATCTGCAAGTAAGTTTGTGTCCCATCAGAAGCTGTCAAACGAAAAAGCGATTTACCATATGCCGAAACATCAATCTGACCAGACTCCGGCAAGCAGGTTAAATCAACATTATCGGCAAGCTCCACACGCTGATCACCGATAAAAAGAGTCAGACTTTTCAATGTATCTGCCTGCACAAGACCAGCCATCTGATGAAAAGGAGCATTTACTCTGTTCCATTGCAATAAGGCTACTCCGCAAAGCAGCAAAACAAGAAGAGCAGCAGCATATCTACTCCACAGAGGGATTAGTCTTTGCTTACGCTTCAGAGTCAGCTTTTCAATCTCTTCCCAGATCTTCACCTTCTCTGAATCTCCGAGATGAGGTTCCTGTCTCTTTACAATATCTTTTAGTTTATCCGGATCAATACCCGGAAGCATATCATTATTTTTCATTTCATTTCTCTTGTTTCTGATATCTGTACAGTCGTTATATTCTGTTTGTACTCAATAAAACTCATAAACTTTTATTTTTAACCTTAATTCACATATCCAACCTTTTGATAAAAAAACTCCTCTCTGCTTATCGTGGCAGAGAGGAGTTTTCAGTTATGGGTTGCAATCTCAGTTTTTCTGACTTGCTTTAATACATTTGATCAATGCATCTGGTTTATCTGTTGTAATCCCCTTTACAAGCGGATTAGCAATCATACGCTTCATATCCTCATCCTTATTCACTGTCCATACATAAAGCGGCACATTATTCTCAACCAGTAGCGCAGACACCTCTTCGTTAATAATGCCGTGATGAGCATCAAGACCTGTCAGTTTATTTTTCTTTACCAGGTCAATCAAAGTCTGATTATTATCCTGTTTACCACTTAGCACGTAAGTCGGAATCTGAGGATATTTCTTTGCTGCATCAGCAAGTACAGCCGGATTGAATGCGATAAACACACAATCCTTTTCACGTTTATACTTTTTGATCAGCTTCTTTACTTCAGGAAACACGTTACCGCTTTCGCCTTTCTCCCAGCAGCATTTGATCTCAATAAAAATCTTTTTCCCTTCAGGAAGTATCGCTAAAACTTCTTCAAGCAAAGGAATACGTTCACCACCCTGAAGCTTCAGTTCCTGCAACTGAGCATAGGTTGATTCCGGAACAACCAGATTACGGTCTGCTACGCGCTTTGTCTCTTTATCGTGAGTCACAACAACCTTTCTGTCTTTTGTCATCCAGATATCAACTTCGATTGCATCGGCTCCTAAGTCAAAAGCATGTTTAAAAGCACTCAGCGTATTTTCAGGTCTGTAAGCTGACGCACCGCGATGGGCAATTACCAGTGGATTCTGTGCTTCTACAAATAGAAACGAAAAGAGAAGAAGAATAGATAATACACTTTTTTTCATCGGTTTATTCTTTTAGATATGTTTAAAACAGGGTTATTATTTTTTTTGTCTGAACAGCCATTGCATAAAATCAGGTTCATTGAATGCCGGATTCCAGCTTCCATGATTACACCCCGGATACTCCATATATTCAACGTTAGCACCGGCTTTCTTCAATGCTTTATAAGCTTCGCGCGATCCTTCTACAGGAACTACACCATCAGCATCGCCATGAAAAATACGGAAACTAACGTCTTTTGCTTTGGCCAGACGTTTCGGGTTTACAGTTCCGCAAACAGGAACGGCAGCTGCGAACAGCTCCGGGAAACGGGATACCAGATCATATGTACCCATCGCACCCATAGATAGCCCGATGATATAAACACGTTTTTTATCAACGTCAGGTCTGCTCAGATAAGTATCCAGCAGTTCTTTCACTCCGTTAAAAACAGGAGTTATTGGTTCGCCTGCCGGCATT